>NZ_ALIP01000010.1:0-12126 GCF_000283075.1 Pseudoxanthomonas sp. GW2 | reverse complement strand
GCCGTCGTCCAGGTCGACGCGGTAGCAACGCTTGTCGCCACCGAACTCCGCATCTTCCCTGCGCACCGCCACCCGGCCGGACGGATCGACGCCCTCGATGACGAGCCCCGCGGGCCGGGCCTCGGCCGGCAACGCGAACACGCACACCGCATGCTCGTGCCTGCCGTCGGCCACGAAGCCCAGGGTCGGCTGGCGCGCAATCGCCTCCGGCGGATGCAGCTTCCACAGGAACTCGATCCCGGCATGGGTGGCGCGCGGCGCTTCGTCGGCGGCCAGCGCGGCCATGGGAAGGAACGCGACCAGCAAGGCGATGCGGAACATCCCGGTCTCCCTGTAAGCGGCCCGGTGCCGCTGCATGCACCTTAGCGCAACCTGTCCGGCATCCTCACTCGATGTAGCCGTCCGCGTGCGCGCGCTCCGGATCGGCGAAGACCGCCATCGCCGTGGTCATGCGGCGGAATCCGAAGCGGGCATAGAACGCTTCGCGGCCGGGCACCGCGTACAGGATGATCTTGCGGTGTCCGCGGCACAGCCCGAGCAGGCGCTGCAGCAGCTGCCCGCCGAGGCCGGCGCCCTGGCGCCGCGGATGGACCACGATGTCGCACAGGTAGGCGCAGTCCACGCCATCGGCCACCGCGCGGCCGGCGGCGACCACCTCGCCATCCTCGAAAGCCAGGCACTTGAACATGCTGTTGCCATAGGCGGTGCGCAGCCAGTCGGCGCTCTTGTTGCCCAGCGGCGCGATCCGGTACAGCTCCGACAGCGCGTCCCAGTCCACGCGTTCGGTCGACTGCGTCCACTCGATGCCCATGCCGTTCCTCCGCTGGATGACGGACCGGATGCGCGTGCCTGTGGCGCGCCCCGGAAACAACAACGGGAAGCGCACCGCGCTTCCCGTTCCAACGTTATATTCCGATGGGGGACTTGCGGCAACGCCCGCCGCGCGGGGCAGGATCGCCGCCCTTCCCGCGACAGCCCCCTGGAGGATGCGATGCTGCAAGCGCCGATCTACTACCACGGCACCCGCGCCAACCTGCAGCGCGGCGACACCGACGTGCCCGGCTACCCATCCAACTACGGCACCCGACGGCCATCGCGCTACGTGTACCTGTCGGCCAGGCTGGAGTCGGCGATCTGGGGCGCGGAGCTGGCGGTGGGCGAAGGCCCGGGCCGGGTGTACATCGTCGAGCCGACCGGTCCGCTGGAGGACGATCCCAACCTCACCGACCGCAAGTTCCCCGGCAATCCGACCCGCTCGTTCCGCACCGCGCATCCGCTGCGGGTGCTGGCCGAGGTGCACGGCTGGATCGGCCATCCGCCGGAGCAGCTGGAACGGATGCGCGCCTTCGTCGCCTCCCTCGGCCCGCAGGCCGATCCGGTCGAGGACTGAGCGCTACTCGCCGAGCAGGCCGTGGCAGGGCGCGCCGATGCAGCTGCCGCTGGATAGGTCCAGCACCACCGAATGCCCCGGCGAACCCTGCGGATACGGCACCTTCTCGCCGAGCAGGAACACCACCGCGTGCGCGCCGGTCAGGTCGGCCGGGAAGTGCATCTCGCCCTGGATGGTGTAGGCCGGCATGCGGCCCAGCTGCTGGTCCAGCTCGCGCGAGGCGGGCCGGCCGGCACTGGCCGCATGCCGTCGCTTCCAGCGCGCCAGCTCCGCCGGCGCCGCCGGCCTGAGCACGCCCGAGCGCAGCAGCATCACCAGCCCCGTCTGCCCGGGCGGTGGCACCGGGATCTGCGGCGGCTTCGGCAGCGCCGGTGGCTTGGTCTGCCGCTGCCGCGCGTCGGCCACGGCCAGCCTGGCGTCCGGCGGCGGCGGTTCGGACCAGTCGGCCTGGGCGATGAGCCGCGGCAGCGGCCGCGTTTCCTCCACCCGCGCGGCCTCGCTGGCCGCCGGCGTGGGCTCCTCGGCGCTGAAACCGGTTGGCGGCAGTTCGTGCAATACGTAGCGGCCGCCGCCGAGCAGGCGCACCGCCGCCTGCGGCCAGCACAGCGCAGCCACCACCGCCAGCAATACCGTGGCCAGCAGCAACCAGGCCAATGCCGGGCTCCTGCCTGGCGTTTGCGTCGTTCCTTGCCTGTCCATCCTGCCTCCGTCGGCCGCAGGGCCACCGACCGCGCGATGCCTGCCACCGCACCGCGGCCTGTCCGCGGGCGTGCTGTCGGCGCCGGCGCGCACCATGCGTGCGGCGCCAGGCGTCGCTGCGGCGGTCCTTCCTGCAGCCTGGGTCCCGGGCGGCGCCCGGGCATGGGGCCGGCCCCATGCGCGGCGCGCGCATTCCGGGGCCGGGGCCGCCACCCCTCACGGCGGCACGGGCCAAGCATCGCATGCGGCATTGGTTTCAGTAGCCCGGCACCGGCGCGGCGGATTTTCCATCGTCCGGCCCGGGCCTCTAAGATCGCCCGGACCAGCCATGGGGGTAGCGAAGATGGGCATGTTCTCCTGGACCGCGAAGTCGCCGGCCGTGCTGCGCGGCGGCGGCGTGATCGCGCCGGACGAGCGCCTGCCCTGGGGCCAGACCGGGCTGATGGGCGTGCAGCACGTGATCGCCATGTTCGGCTCGACCGTGCTGGCGCCGATCCTGATGGGCTTCGATCCGAACCTGGCGGTGCTGATGAGCGGCATCGGCACGCTCATCTTCTTCCTGGTCACCGGCGGCAAGGTGCCCAGCTACCTCGGCTCTTCGTTCGCCTTCATCGGGGTGGTCAACGTGGCCACCGGCTACGTGGCCAGCCACGGCGCCAACGCCAACATCGGTCTGGCGCTGGGCGGGATCATCGCCTGCGGCGTGGTGTACGCGCTGGTGGGCGTGCTGGTGCACGTAGCCGGCACCGGCTGGATCGAGCGGCTGATGCCGCCGGTGGTGACCGGTGCGGTGGTGGCGGTGATCGGCCTCAACCTGGCCTCGATCCCGATCAGGAACATGGCGGCCTCCAACTTCGACGCGTGGATGCAGGCGGTGACCTTCCTGTGCGTGGCGCTGGTGGCGGTGTTCACCCGCGGCATGCTGCAGCGGCTGCTGATCCTGGTCGGCCTGCTGCTGGCCAGCCTGGTCTACGCCGCGCTGACCAACGGCCTGGGCCTGGGCAAGCCGGTGGACATGGCCGCGGTGGCCGCGGCGCCGTGGTTCGGCCTGCCCACGCTGCACGCGCCGGTGTTCGACACCCGCGCGATCACCCTGGTCGTGCCGGTGGTGATCATCCTGGTGGCCGAGAACCTGGGCCACATCAAGGCGGTGACCGCGATGACCGGGCGCAACCTGGACCGCTACATGGGCCGCGCCTTCATCGGCGACGGCGTGGCAACCATGGTCTCCGGCGCGGCCGGCGGCACCGGCGTGACCACCTACGCCGAGAACATCGGGGTGATGGCCGCGACCCGCATCTACTCGACCGCGGTGTTCGTGTGCGCGGCGGCCATCTCCATCCTGCTGGGCTTCTCGCCCAAGTTCGGCGCCCTGATCCAGGCCATCCCGCTGCCGGTGATGGGTGGCGTGTCGATCGTGGTGTTCGGCCTCATCGCCGTCGCCGGCGCGCGCATCTGGGTGGACAACCGGGTGGACTTCTCCGACACGAAGAACCTGATCGTGGCCGCGATCACCCTGATCCTGGGCACCGGCGAGTTCACCCTGAAGTTCGGCGAGTTCGCCTTGGGCGGCATCGGCACCGCCACCTTCGGCGCGATCCTGCTGCACGCGCTGCTGTCCCGCGCGCGCGGTTGAGCGGCGTCCTCCGCGCGATTGAAGCGCGACGACGCCTGGGCCGTCGCCACGCCCTCGCCACCTCAAAGCACGATTCCCCGTGTAGCCCGGATAAGGCCGGAGGCCGCATCCGGGAGCCCCACCACGCCCATCACCTTCGTCCTTCCGTGGCACACGTGCGCCCCGACCCCGGGTGCGCTTCGCTTACCCGGGCTACGGCACATGCGGAACGTAGCCCGAATAAGGCCGAAGGCCGCATCGCGCCCCTACGCGACCGAGTGCGACGACGCCTGGGCCGTCGCCACGGCCCCGCCACCTCAAAGCGCGATTCCCGGCGTAGCCCGGATAAGGCCGAAGGCCGCATCCGGGGCCGACGCCACATGTCCTCCCGCCCCCCCACGCCTTCACTCCCCCGTGCGCAGCGAAGGCAGCTCCACGCCCTCGGTGCCCCAATCCATCGCAACAAGACCGGCACGCACATACCGATGGAAGGTCGAGTGCGGCCAATCCACCGCACGCGCCACCACGCCGTGCTTCACCGGATTCACGTGCACATACGCCACGTGCGCAGCCAGGTCACGCTCGTTGCGGATGGTGTGCTCCCAGAACCGCGACTGCCACGGCGATTGCCCGTCGTGCGCCACGCGTCGGGTGAATCCCTTCTTGATCTCGCGCCAGAGTCCCGCGTAATCGCAGCCGCCCTCGGCCATGGTGATGACCGCATGCAGGTGCTCGGGGAGCACGACCGCTGCCACCACCTGGTGCGGGTACCTTTCATGCGCCCGTCGCCATGCGGTCCTGAGTTCGCCTACATGGCGGACAAGCAGATCGCTGTTGCGGTCACGCAGCGTGACCGTGAAGAAGTACGTGGCACCGGGCACCCGATTGCGGCGATAGCGCACCATGCCACGAGTGTTCCGGCGGTATCGCCGCCGTGGAAGCGGTGGATGCCACTCATGCGTGTCAGGCGATCCTGACCCCTCTCATGCATACCGGTCGCGTCGGGACCCGGGTGCGCTTCGCTTACCCGGGCTACAACCCGTAGCCCGGAAGGCCGCATCGCGCCCCTGCGTGACCGAAGTGCGACGACGCCTGGGCCGTCGCCACGGCCCCGCCACCTTAAAGCCCGATTCCCCGCGTAGCCCGGATAAGGCCGGAGGCCGCATCCGGGGCCGACTCCACACCCACGAAGACCTGCGGGCGCACCCGCCTGTGCAGTCCGACGGCAACTTTCGCAGCGCGTGGCGACGCGCCGGGCCTCGCCACCGCCCCGACGTTGCAGCGGCGCGGTGCGCGCCGCCTACCCCGGGCTACCCCGCCGACTGCGCGTTGGCCTCGCGCATCCGCACCAGCTGGTTCTGCAGGGTGGCGACCTTGAAGCGCAGCTCCTCGTTCTCGCGCTCGAGCTGGGTGATGCGGCGCTGCAGGGTGCGCACGTCGGTGGCCGACTCCGCGCCCTCGCCAGCCTCGCCGCCGTCCACTGCCTCGCCTTCCGACCCGGCACGCGGACGCTTCTTCGCCTCGCGCGCGCGTCTTGCCGCCTGGCGCAGCTCGGCCTTGCCGCCCTGGGCGGCGCTGCGCTGTTCCTCCACCGGCAGGCTGGCCACCGCGGCGGCGGCGCTGATGGAGATCTCGCCGGCCTTCAGCGCCTCCACCACCTCCGGCGCGGCCTGGGTGTGGATGCGCTCGATCATCGCCACCTGGTTCGGGCTGAGCTTGGCCTCGCGCGCCAGTTCGGCACGGCTGACCGGCACCGGATCCCACGGCGGCAGGTCGTCAGGCTCCGCCTTGGCGTTCAGGGCCTCGGCGGCTTCCGCGGCTTCGGCCTCGGCCGCTTCGGCGGCGGCAGCGGCGGCCTGGGCGGCACGCAGCGCCTCCAGCTCGGCCTCGCGCTGCGCCTGCAGGCGGCGGGCCAGGATCTCGCGCTTGCGCAGCGCCAGCACGCCGCGCTGGTAGTCGGACACGCTGCGGCGGCCCAGGTGCTGCTCGATCATCCACAGGTGCACGTCCTCCATCGACTGGAAGCGCGTGTTCTGCACCGTGTTGAACGGGATGCCGTGCTTCTGGCAGATGCCGTAGCGGTTGTGGCCGTCGACCAGGATGTTGCCCCACAGCACCAGCGAATCGCGGCAGCCTTCGGCCAGCAGGCTGCGCTCCAGTGCCTCGTACTCGTCGTTGGTCAGCGGATCGATGTAGGCCTTGAGCTCTTCGAGTACGACGATGTCCATGCACTGCGGGGGAAAACGGGGGCGCGCATTGTAGTGCGTCGCCCCTGCCGCCAGTAGCCGATTGACGGATGCGGCCGATGGTGCACCACGACCCCGGCGCCAAGGCAAAAGGCCAGGACTATCAGTCCTGGCCTGGTTGCCGCATCGGGCCTGCCGGATCGATCGACCAGGCCATTGCCCGTCGCCGCGATGCCGTGTGCATGGCGCCCACGGCACGCAGTCGCGCGCTCCGGTGCTCAGCCCTCCCAGGTGCCGCCGGCCATCTGGCAGCTGGCCGGGAGCGTGGCCAGGTCCTCGCTGCTGCGCTCGTAGTAGAAGGCGTGGATCGAGGGCTGGCCGAACATGCCCTTGCAGCTGCCCTGGTTGGGGCTGGGGCAGGCGTCCATGTAGGCGACCTCGCCGGCCTTGCCGGTGCCGATCTGCGCCGAGCCCTGCGCCAGCGACTCGCACATCTGCCGGTGCATGTCCTCCGGGACGTCCGCGCCGGCCTGCAGGCAATCGCGCGAACGGATGCGCTGGCCCATGATCTCGAACTCGCCTGCAATCATGCAGGCCCGGGTCTTCGCCGTGGCCATCGCCGCCGGCTGCGCCGCTTCGGCTGCCGCGGGCGCTTCGGTGGCCTCGCTGGCCGCTTCCGCCGGCACGGTCTCGCCCACCGCGGCCGGAGCCACCTCCGCGGTCGCCTGCTCCGCCGGCGCACAGCCGGCCGCCAGCACCGACAGGAACAGCCCGGCCACATACCTTCCCCTGATACGCATCGAAACTCCCCTGGTTGAAAAAAAACGCGCCATCCTGCCATTGCCGGCCGGCCTGCGTCACCGGTCCGGGCGCCGCCGTCCGCGGCGCGCCATCCCTTCGCCTGCAAGCCCTCCCACCCGCAACCAATAATTGCACCAGCCTGTACAGATGGGCTTGCATGCCATGCACATCCCTTGCCCCCCCGCGGCACGAAAGGCAGTGCAACCGGACTGTGCCACTGCACCGGGTTGAACCCGATCGCGCCGGGCGGGACGATCCACGAGGACTTTCGATCAGGCGCTACGGGGACTGAGTTCGGAGCGCCCATCCGGGAAACGCGTTGCGACCGGGGGATTGCATCGCCGCCGGCACGGGCGCGTGCGTCCCGGGATCGGAGTCCGCGCGGTGGCGCATGCGGCACCCGGCGCCGCCCGTCCCGAGCAGGGTGCCAGACAGAGGAGAGGGTCAATGCGGTCTTTGAGCGAGAAGGAACTGCTGTTGGCAGTGGGTGGTACGGACGGCTGCCCGCCGGCGCGTCCGGCGGACATCGTGCCCTGCGCGCAATCCGAGTACGGAAACCTCGCGAACGACATCAGCAACGGCATCCAGAACTGGTACGAAGCCGCGGTGGATGCGACCTCGCAGGCGATCGAGACGGTTGCCGGCTGGTTCTGAGTGACGCATGCCGGGAGGGCGGATATCCTCGCGGAGATCCGCCTTTCCGGCGCTCGGGCAGAGTTCATGGTCCACGAAACCAGGGCGGCCGCCGGCAGGGCGATCGCCGCCGCCCTAGGCTACGTCGCACTGCTCCTGGCATCGCACCTGCTTTCCGTCCGCCTGGGCGTGGATGGGCGGCTGCTGATGGCGCTCGCCACCGTGGTCCTGCTGTCTGGCCTGTGCCTTGGCTCGGCGGGAGCCCGCGAGTTCCTGCGCACGCAGGCCACGCGCGCGCGGTCCGGGTGGATCGAAGTGCTTTGCTGGGCCTTGGCCGGCGTCGCGTTCCACCTGGCGTACTTCGCCGTTTCCGGCGTGGACGCGTCGCGGATCTCGGGATGGCGGCTGGATGCCCGCTTCCTGGCCTCCGCCATCCTGCTTTCCTCCATCGCCGCGCCCTTCGTGGAAGAAGTGTTCTTCCGCCTGTTCGCGATCTGGCGTTCCCGCCGGTTCCCGGCGCTGCTGGCCGTTGCCATCTCCGGCGCGGCCTTCGCCCTGCTGCATCCGGAGCGCCCGGTATCGGTCTTGGTGTTTGCCGCGCTCGCCGCGATCGCCTACCTGAGGGTGGGCATTGCCGCCTCGCTGGCGTTCCATGTCGCCTACAACCTGGGCAACTACCTGCTGCTGCTGGCGGCCTCGCAGGCCAACGGCGCCTAGCCCGTCCACGCGCTCCGGCCGGCGGGGGCCGCCGCCAGACACCATCCGCCACCGTCCGGTGCGCCGTGCGGTTTCGCGCGCAATCAACCGCCTTGGGGCGGGGCGATTTGTGTAATGTCCGGGGCACGACCGCCGAAGGAGCCTTGCCCATGCGCCGCCGAGCTTCCGCCTGCCTGCTGCTCCTGCTGGGCCTGGGCGCCGGCCCTGCCCACGCCCATTTCGCCGTGGACTTCGCCGACACCCACCAGTCGCGCTACGGGCCGGGCGAGATCAAGTCCGCGCCCTGCGGACGCCCGGACGGCGAGCGCGGCGAGCACGTCTATACCTATGCCCCCGGCGAGACCATCACCGTGTCCTGGGTCGAATACGTGGCCCATCCCGGCTACTTCCGCATCGCCTTCGACGACGATGGCGACGACGACTTCGTGAATCCCGCGCGCATCGCCCCGGCCGGCCGCAGCTGCGCCGAAGGCGAGCCCCACTGCGGCGACGGCGACTTCTACAACAACGCCACCGTGCTGGTGGACGACTTCGGCCGCCACGACGTGGCCGAGAACGGCAAGCCCTACTCGCTCCAGCTCAAGCTGCCCGACGTCGAATGCGAGAACTGCACCCTGCAGATCATCCAGCTGATGACCGAGGCCGGGAAGGCGCCCTACGACCCGGCGGCCGAGGATGCGGACGACATCTACTACCAGTGCATCGACCTGCGGCTGCAGGCCAGCCGGTAAACAGGCAATCGCGCCCCTGAAGTGCAACCAGGCCCGGGCCGTCGCCATGGCCCGGCCACCCCAGGGCGCGATTTGCCTGTGTAGCCCGGTCAAGGCCGCAGGCCGCATCCGGGGGCCCGCACACGCGACGCATCCGGCATTCCCGCCCATCCCGTCGCGGGTGCGCTTCGCCTACCCGGGCTACGTAGGTCAGAACTTCCCGCCCACCGGCAGGTAGCGCCAGGCGCCAACCGGCATCTTGGCCAGGGCGATGCGGCCGATGCGCAGGCGGCGGATCGAGACCACCTGCAGGCCGACCTGGGCGCACATGTGGCGCAGCTGGCCGGGGCGCGGGCCCTTGATCGCGAAGCGCAGGCGGGTCTCGTTCTGCCAGCTGACCTTGCATGGCGGCAGGGGGCGGCCTTCGTAGGACAGGCCGTGGCCAAGGCGGGACAGGCCCCAGGGCTCCAGCAAACCCTCGACCTCGACAACGAACTCCTGCTCGATGGTGGCGAAGTCCTCCACCAGCCGGCGACGCACGCGCCCGTCCTGGCTCAGCACCACCAGGCCGCTGGCTTCCGGCTCCAGCGGCACCAGCGAAGCCAGCCGCTGGAAGTTCTTGCGCAGCATGCGGATGCCGGTGGTGTCGCCATCCCAGCGGTTGGCCGGGGGCACCAGTTCGGCGATCGCGCCGGCCGCGGCGTCCAGGTCCACGCCGGCCGGCTTGTGCAGCAGGAAGGTCGCCGGCTCGATCGGCTGCGGACGGGCGCCGGGGATGATCTCCACCACCTCGTCAGTGACCATGTGGCCGGGCAGTTCCACCACCTGGCCGTCGACCTTCACCCAGCCACCCTCGATGTACTGCTCGGCCTCGCTGCGCGAGCACCGGGCCAGTTCGGCCACGCGCCGGGCCAGTCGGATCGGGTTGGACATGAACGGCACGCAATGGGGGTCGGGGGCGCGCAGTGTATCGTTCGCGCTCCCCGGCGCGCCGGCGCCGGCCCCCGGCCCTCGCCCGACCACTCCCACGAGGTGCCATGAAAACTCCCGCCGGACTGCAGGCGCTGATCGACGACGGCGTGATCGACGCCGTGCTGCGCCCGCTCAAGAGCGGCAAGGAGGCCTCCGTGTACGTGGTCCGCGCCGGCGACGATGTGCGCTGCGCCAAGGTCTACAAGGACATGGCCCAGCGCAGCTTCCAGCAGCGCGTGCAGTACCAGGAAGGCCGCAAGGTCCGCGGCAGCCGCGAGGCCCGCGCGATCGGCAAGGCCACGAAGTACGGCCGCAAGCAGCAGGAAACGGCCTGGAAGAACACCGAGGTCGACGCGCTTTACCAGTTGCGCGATGCCGGCGTGCGCGTGCCCGAGCCACATGGCTACGTCCACGGCGTGCTGGTGATGGAGCTGGTCGCCGATGCCGAGGGCAGTTCCGCCCCGCGCCTGGGCGAGGTCGCGCTCTCAGCCGCGCAGGCGCGGGACTACCACCGCTTTCTGGTGCGGCAGATCCTGAGGATGCTCTGCAGCGGCCTGGTCCACGGCGATCTGTCGCCCTACAACGTGCTGGTCGGCGCCGATGGCCCGGTGGTGATCGACTTCCCGCAGGTGGTCAGCGCCGCCGGCAACAACGCCGCCCGCACCATGCTGCTGCGCGACGTCAACAACATCACCGCCTACCTGGGCACCTCGGCTCCCGAGCTGCTGGACACCTGGTACGGCGAGGAGATGTGGGCCCTGTTCGAGGCCGGCGAGCTGCACCCGGACACCGAGCTGACCGGCCACTTCGAGCACGACGAATCCATCCCCGACATCGACGGCGTACGCCACGCCATCAACGATGCCCGCGAGGAAGCGCTGATCCGCCAGCAAGGCTGCGAGGCGGCGGCCGAAGCGGACTAGGACGTGCACCTGCGGCGCCTAGCGCGAGGCGCTCGTAGCCGGATAAGCCCGAAGGGCGCATCCGGGACCTCGGCCACGAGGCGACTCAATCCCCCGGCTGCGCTTCGCACACCCGAGCCACGAAACCGTCAGAAGTGAACCTGACCCCGTTAGTAGCCCTCTACCGGCATCCAACGCTTTGCGGCGTCACCTGATAACAGTCCGCCACGGTGCCTCCGTGCGGGCAATAGACGTGATTGGAGCGCGCGGTGATCTGCAGCCACGTGTTTCCTTCCCGATACAGCAGGGCACCACCAGAACAGCGATAACCCGGTGGAACAGGCTTGATCGTGCGAACAGGCGTCGAGGGCCGCGCCGCAGCCAACTCTCGCTCCAGCTTCTGCATCTCCTTGGAGAAGACCTGGATCGCCTCCTGGGCATCCCTGCGTGCCTGGTAACGCTCGTACGCGTTGAACAGGAGCAGTGCCACCAGTACCCCCACGCCCACCGCCACCCCAATCTTCCATGGCAGCTGGTCAGTCGACCTTGATGCAGGACGACGCGGAGGTCCATAGCTGACCTGCCGATCCCCCACCTCGCTTAAGTCACTGCCGAATGTAGGCTCCTGCCGCTCCATCCGATCCTCCCGCGATACTCCCCAGGCGCTATCGAAGCCGCGCCTCACCCATGCCACTAGCCTAGCCCGGAAGCACCAGCCATTCGCAAGTAACGGCCAGGCAAGACCTCGGAGCGCATGCGCCCGGCTTTCAATCTAACGAGGCACGTGCGCTGCGACCCGGGTTACGCATTTGCCCCTCGGCACCGACGCAGCGGCGACTACCGCTCTGTCAGAAAATCCCCAAAACTCCACTCTGACCCCGGTTTTCGGATTTGCCGTCGCGGCACGCGCGCAGGCACTGCCCCGCCAGCCAGGCGGCTTCCAGCACCAGCCCCGACAGTCCGCCAAGCAGCAACAGCAGCGGCGTGCCCTTGAGCCCGAAGATGGCCAGGCCGAACAACGTGCTGGTGAGTGCGCACAACCAGGCCACCACTACGACGCGCGCCCAGCCGCCGATCAGCGGCCTCAGCAGGCCCGCACAGAGGCCACCCGCTGCCGCCGGGACCAGACCCAGCAGGTAGGAGGCGAGCATCAGGAAGAGCAGCAGCCCGATTCCCCGGGAACCGGATTCGATCACCAGCACACCAAGGCCCAGCATCAGCCCGCCCAGCGGGGGACCCAACAGCCCGAAGATCAGTGCGCTCCCCAGCACCTGCCCGATGCGGAACGGGCAGCCCGAACGATGCCGGAGCAACGCCACGCCGGCAACCACCAGCAGCAGCGCCAGCAGGAACGCCCACTTCCACACCGAATCCGTTGCCATCAGCCCTTCCCCGGGGCGGCAGCGCCTGGCCGCGATGGTGCGATTGTAGCCAGCGCGCGCGGGCATTCCGGGCCCGAACAGGGTCAGGTTGAGTTACCCAGTCGGGGACAACGCGCGAA
>NZ_ALIP01000009.1:0-3578 GCF_000283075.1 Pseudoxanthomonas sp. GW2 | reverse complement strand
TGCAGGTGGCCAGCTTCTCCAGCGCCGACAATGCCCGCCGCGCCCTGGAACGGTTGCTGGCCGCGGGCATCAGCGACGCGCGCCTGGAGGACGTGGTCAGCGGCGGGCGCACCCTGTGGCGCCTGCGGGTGCCGGCCGCCGGCGACCCGGCGGAACTTGCACTGCGCATCGCCGGTCTGGGATTCGGTACCCCGCAGCCGGTGCGCGACTGAGCCGGGGCTACAATCCGTCCTTTCGTCCTTCCCTTCCGCCCGGCCGCGAGCCGGTTGCCGCAGGAGTTCCCGTTTCCATGAAGTTCCGTTCCCCAGGCATGCTCGCCGCCCTCGCCGCGGTGGCCACCTTCGCCTTCGGCCTGGCCAGCGCCCAGGCGCCGGCACCCGCCCCGGCGGCGCCGGCCGCCGCCGCGCCGGCCCCGGTCGCGATCCCGCCGGCGCCGCGTCCCTCCCAGGCCACCGCCTGGCTGGTGATGGACTACGCCACCGGCCAGATCCTGGCCGGGGAGAACGTCGACGAGCGGGTGGAACCGGCCAGCATCACCAAGGTGATGACCGCCTACGTGATCGCCGCGGAAATGGCCGCCGGCCGGGTCCGGCCCGACGACCAGGTGCTGATGAGCGAGCGCGCATGGCGCGAGGGCGGTGCGCGCACCGACGGCAGCTTCAGCGGCTTCCCGGTCAACCAGACCGCGCCGCTGGAGGAGATGGAGAAGGGCATGGCGGTGCAGTCGGGCAACGACGCCGCGATCGCCCTGGCCGAGCACGTGGCCGGCACCCAGGAGGCGTTCGCCGACCTGATGAACAGCTACGCGGCGAAGATCGGCATGAAGAACAGCCACTTCGTCAACGCCCACGGCCTGTCGGCGGAAGGGCACTACAGCACCGCGCGCGACCTGGCGCTGCTGGGCCGCGCCTTCGTGCGCGACTACCCGGAGCAGTACGCGTACAACAAGATCAAGGAATTCACGGTCAACGGCATCACCCAGCCGAACCGCAACCTGCTGCTGTGGCGCGATTCCTCGGTCGACGGCATCAAGACCGGGCACCACTCCAGGGCCGGCTACTGCCTGATGAGCTCGGCCCAGCGCGGCGACCAGCGCCTGATCGCGGTGCTGATGGGCGGCGCCTCCGAGCGCCAGCGCGCCGACGACAGCCTGGCCCTGCTCAACTGGGGCTTCCGCTTCCACGAGACCCCCCGCCTGTACGAGCCCGGCAAGCCGGTGGCTTCGCTGAAGGTGTGGAAGGGCAAGGCCGACCAGGTGCAGCTGGGCGTGGCCGAGCCGCTGCTGGTGAGCGTGGCCCGTGGCCGCTACGGCGACCTCAAGCCGGCGATGGAAGTGCCGCGCTCGCTGGTGGCGCCGATTGCCGCCGGGCAGCAGATCGGCACGGTGAAGGTGTCGCTGGACGGCCAGGTCATCGCCGAGGCGCCGCTGGTGGCCACCGGCGCGGTCGAGGAGGCCGGTTTCTTCAAGCGCCTGTGGGACGCGTTCTGGATGTGGTGGGAATCCTGACGGATCGTCCACGCAACGCCCTGGAAACAGCCGGCCCCGTGCCGGCTGTTTTCGTTGCGCGCGACCGCGCCTCCCGACGGGTGGCGCCCGCCCGGGTTTTTCCATCGTTTATCCTCGGCCGGCGCGTTGCCTGCCGAGGTCGCGCGTGGCGGGCGGGATTGCCCGCGCTTTGTGCAAATCTCCAACGGGGAAAAACATGGGCATAGGAAGGCAGTACGCGCGGCGCTCGGCGCCGCGTTGACGGTGGCGCTTGTGTCCGCTCCGGCCATGGCGCAACGGCACAGCGCGCAGGAACTGCGCCAGCAGCAGGCGGCGGAGATCCCGGTATGCAAGAAGCCGCTGGGCACGATCTCGGTACTGGAACCGGAGCATGGGGTGAACTGGTGGAGCGGCCACCAGCTCCCGGAGCCCTCGCGCCTGATCAAGGTGTTCGTGTCGCGCTCGCGCTGCTTCACCCTGGTCGACCGCGGCGCCGGCATGGCCGCCGCGCAGAACGAGCGCGCGCTGGCGGCGGACGGCAACCTGCGCCGCGGCTCCAACGTCGGCAAGGGCCAGGTCAAGGCGGCCGACTACGTGCTGGTGCCTGACCTGATCTCGCAGAACAGCGACGCCGGCGGCAACGCGGTCGGCGGCCTGCTCAGCGGCCTGGTCGGCGGCCGTGCCGGGCAGGTGCTCGGCGGCCTCAACTTCAAGAAGAAGACCGCCGACGTGGTGCTGACGGTCACCGACGTGCGCTCCTCCGAGCAGGTGGCGCTGGCCGAGGGCAGCGCCAAGAAGACCGACATCGGCTTCGGCGCGCGCGGCAACCTGTTCTCGGGCAGCGGCCTGGGCGCGGCCGGCGTCGGCGGCTACGCCAACACCGAGATCGGCCAGGTCATCACCCTGGCCTACCTGCAGGCCTACACCAACCTGGTCGCACAGCTCGGCGGCCTGCCGGAGGACGCCTCGGCGGCCAGCCCGATCCAGGCCCTGCGCGTAACCCGCGCGGCGCGCATGCTGGCCAACGCCAAGGGCACCGGCAAGGCGGTGCGCGACCTGGAGCCTGGCATGCTGCTGTACCCGACCGGGCAGAAGGACGGGGCGATGTGGGAAGTCGAGGACGAACTCGGCAACCGCGGCTGGGTCAACTCGACCAGCACCGAACTGGCCCGCTGAGCGCGGCGGCTCCGGGGAAGGCCGGCGCTTTGCCGGCCTTTTCCTTTTGCGGGAGGGTGGCTCCCGGCCTTGTTCATTGAAATGAAGGTTTCGTTAGACTGGCTTCCTGCGCGCCGCAACCAGGCGCCAGAGCAATCCAAAGGGAACCATGAGCCATCCGCATCTTCCGTCCCGTGCCTTGGTGCTGGGCGCGGTCCTCGCCACGGCGGCCTGGGCGCCGGACGCCCGCGCCGCCCTGTTCGGCTCCACCTGCAGCGAGCCGATCGGCACCGTGCGCATCTCCGAGCCGGACGACGGCGACGAGCTGTGGGCCAGCTACGGCCTGTCGGCCCCGACCCGCATGCTGCGGGTGCTGGTCAACGAATCGCGCTGCTTCACCGTGGTCGACCGCGGCGCTGGCCTGGCCGCGATCCGGGCCGAGCAGGAGCTGGCCGCGGCCGGCCAGCTGCGCGAGGGCCACAACGTCGGCGGTGGCCAGATCCGCGCCGCCGACTTCGTGCTGGTCCCGGACATCGTCTCGCAGAACGCCAATGCCGGCGGCAGCAGCTTCGGGGTCGAGGCCGAGGCCAAGCGCGGCCTGCTGCGCGGGATCACCGGCGCCGGCCGCGCCGGCGTGTCCACCCGGCGCCAGAACGCGGAGGTGGTGCTGACCCTGATCGATGCGCGCACCTCCGAGCAGGTGGCCACCGTCAGCGGCGAGGCCAAGATCTCCGACAAGGCCTGGGACGCGGCGCTGCGCGCGCAGCAGGCCCAGGCCGGCGTGCGCGGCGGGATCCACTACAGCAGCTGGGAAAACACCGAGATCGGCAAGGTGATCAAGAAGGCCTACGAGGAGGCCTTCGAGAAGATGGAGCCGGCCCTGCGCCGGCTGGCCGCGCAGCGCACCGGGCGCCCGCAGGGGATGATGTCCGCCGCC
>NZ_ALIP01000008.1:0-18011 GCF_000283075.1 Pseudoxanthomonas sp. GW2 | reverse complement strand
CGACGACCTGGCCGCGGTGATCGAGGCCCTGGACCTGCGCGACGTCACCCTGGTCGGCTTCTCCACCGGCGGTGGCGAGGTCGCGCGCTACATCGGCCGCCACGGCACCTCGCGGGTGAAGAAGGTCGCGCTGGTGGGCGCGGTGACCCCGTTCATGCTGAAGACCGCGGACAACCCGGAAGGCATCCCGCAGGACGTGTTCGACGGCTTCCGCGCCGCGGCCCGGGCCAACCGCTCGCAGCAGTACCTGGATATCGCCTCCGGTCCGTTCTTCGGCTTCAACCGTCCGGGTGCCAAGCCCAACCAGGGCCTGATCCAGTCGTTCTGGGCGCAGGGCATGCAGGGCGGGCACAAGAACACCTACGACTCGATCGCCGCGTTCTCGGCCACCGACTTCCGCGAAGACCTCAAGAAGTTCGACGTGCCGACCCTGGTGATCCATGGCGAGGACGACCAGGTCGTGCCGGTGGAGATCTCCGCCAAGGCGGTGCCGAAGTACGTGAAGCACGCCCGGGTGAAGCTGTACCCCGGCGGCCCGCACGGCATCACCGATACGCACAAGGACCAGCTCAACCAGGACCTGCTGGACTTCCTGCGCGAGTGAGGCCGGATGCAGTCGCCTGCCCCCTCCCGCGGGAGGGGGCTGCCGGGAGGGTCGGCATGCCAGCGTCCGCTGCGCGCCGGCCCTCACCCTTCCCCATGGCGCGGGGAAACACCCGCCTTCACGCCGGGCGGCGCAGGATGAATTCGAGGTCGCGCACCCGGCCGACCGGGAATTCGTAGGTGCCGACGCGTTCGAAGCCGCGGCGGGCATAGAAGCGCTGCGCGCCGTGGTTCTCCGACCACACCCCGATCCACAGGGTGCGCGGGCCGTCGCGCAGCAGCCAGCGCTCGGCCTCGGCGAACAGGCGCCCGCCCCAGCCGGCGTCCTGGTACGGGGCCAGCACGTAGAGCCGCTTCAGCTCGCCATCGCCGGGGGCAACTTCCGGGTGCGGCAGGCCGCAGGGCCCGGCGGCGGCATGGCCGACCGCGACCCCGTCGTCCTCCAGCAGCCATACCGCATAGCCGGGCTGGGCCAGGATCGTGGCCTGCCGTTCCACGGCGTAGGCGTCGCGCAGGAAGGCGTCCAGGTCCTCCGGCGGGTAGAGATGGCCGAAGGTCTCGGTGAAGGTGCGCGCGCACAGCGACGACAGGGTCGCCGCGTCAGCCACCGTCGCGCGCCGGATCGACAGGCTCACTCGTCCTCGTCTTCCTCTTCCTCGTCGAGGTCCTCGTCGTCGAGGTCGTCCTCGTCCTCTTCTTCCTCGTCCTCGTCGTACTCGTAGTCGTCCTCGCCGAAGTCCTCGCCGTCCCAGCGGCCCTCAGGGTCGGGGACGAAGGCCAGGGCCATGGCCGCCGGCGAGGTGCCGCTGCGCACCAGCCAGCCGCCGAACAGGCGGGCGCGCTCGGTCACCAGGGCAGGGTCGGAACCCTCGTTGCCCAGGCGTTCCCACTCAAGCGAAAAAGCGAACTCGGTCATCTCCAGACTCCTCGGGGAGGGCACTTCGGTAGGCGGCGCGGCCCGCGGCCGCGCCGATGGACGGGGATGGCCGCGCGCCACACGGCGCGCGGCCGCGGGTCACTTCGACAGCGACTCCTCCCGGACCTTCACGTGCACCTCGGCCAGCTGCTCAGCCGGGATCGGCGACGGCGCGCCGGTCATCAGGCACTGCGCGGTGGTGGTCTTGGGGAACGGGATCACGTCGCGGATCGACTCGGTACCGGCCATCAGCGCGGCGATGCGGTCGATGCCGAAGGCGATGCCGCCGTGCGGCGGGGCGCCGTACTTCAGCGCGTCCAGCAGGAAGCCGAACTTGGCCTGCGCCTCCTCGGCGCCGATGCCCAGCAGCTCGAACACCGCGCTCTGCATCTCCGGGCGGTGGATGCGGATCGAGCCGCCGCCGATCTCGTTGCCGTTGAGCACCAGGTCGTAGCCGCGCGAGACCGCGGTCCTGGCGTGCGCGCGCAGCTCGGCAATGTCGTCCACGGCCGGGGCGGTGAACGGGTGGTGCAGGGCCACGTAGCGCTGCTCCTCCTCGTCCCACTCGAACATCGGGAAGTCGGTGACCCACAGCGGGCGCCAGCCCTCGGCGACCAGGCCGAAGTCCTTGCCGGCCTTCAGGCGCAGCGCGCCCATGAAGTCGGAGACCTTGTTGTAGGCGCCGGCGCCGAAGAACACGATGTCGCCGTTGCCGGCGCCAACATGCCTGGTAAGCGCGGCGAATGCGTCCTCGCTGAAGAACTTCTGGATCGGCGAGGAGATCGCGCCGGCCTCGTCGATCTTGATGTAGGCCAGGCCCTTGGCGCCGAACTTGGCGGCGTGGGCGGCGTACTCGTCGATCTGCTTGCGGCTCAGCTTCGCGCCGCCGGGGATGCGCAGCGCGGCCACGCGGCCATCCGGGTCATTGGCCGGGCCGGTGAATACCGCGAACTGGCTGTCGCGGACCAGTTCGGCCACGTCCACCAGCTCCAGGTCGATGCGCAGGTCCGGCTTGTCCGAGCCGTAGCGGCGCATGGCCTCGGCCCAGGTCATGCGCGGGAACGGGTCGGCCAGGTCCACCCCGGCCACTTCCTTGAACACCGCGCGGATCATGCCCTCGACGAAGTCCTGCACGTCGCGCTCGCGCACGAAGGCGAACTCCATGTCCAGCTGGGTGAACTCCAGCTGGCGGTCGGCGCGCAGGGCCTCGTCGCGGAAGCAGCGCGCGATCTGGTAGTAGCGGTCGAAGCCCGCGATCATCAGGATCTGCTTGAACAGCTGCGGGCTCTGCGGCAGGGCGTAGAACTCGCCCGGGTGCATGCGCGCCGGCACCAGGAAGTCGCGCGCGCCCTCCGGGGTGGCCTTGGTCAGGATCGGGGTCTCGATGTCCTGGAAGCCGCGTTCGTCCAGGTAGCGGCGCAGGGCCTGCACCAGGCGGATGCGGGTGCGCTGCATGCGCTGCATCTCCGGACGGCGCAGGTCCAGGTAGCGGTAGCGCAGGCGCACTTCCTCGGAGGGGTTCTCGTGCGCGTGGAACGGCAGCGGCGCGGCCTTGTTGAGGATGGTGATGCGGGTGGCGATCACCTCGACCTTGCCGGTGCGGATCTTGTCGTTGACCGCGTGGCGGGCGCGCACGACGCCCTCGACCTGGATCACGTCCTCGTAGCCGAGCGAGGCGGCCACGGCGAAGACCTCGGCATTGTCGGGCTCGACCGTGACCTGGACGATGCCTTCGTGGTCGCGCAGGTCGATGAAGCACACGCCGCCGAGGTTGCGGGCGACGTCGGTCCAGCCGGCGAGGGTGATGGTCTGGCCGATCAGCGATTCGTCGACCAGGCCGCAGTAATGGGTACGCATGCAGGCTCCGCGTGTGGGGCAACCGCCCGGAAGAGGCGGAAAGCGGCGATTTTACCCTCTCGCCCCGCCCCCGCGGCACGCCGGCCGGGAAGGCCGCCCCATGGCCGGTGGTGCGGGCGCCGAAACATTCTGTTCAGGAATGTGCGGGCAGGTTCGGCGTCGAGTCACGACACGAGGTGCCCCGATGAGCATGACACCCCTGCATGACACGCCGAAGACGGCTCCGGCCGGGCAAACGGGCGCTGGCGCATGACGGGGGTGCTGCTGGTCGCGGCACTGGCGGCACTGGCCGCGCTGGTGGCGGCCTCGCCACGGCTGGCGCGGACCAAGGCCGCGCTGCTGGCCGCCCTGCTGGTCGCGCTGAGCCTGTGGTGGCTGGTGGACCAGCTCAGCGGCGACGGCGTGGACGCGGCGACCCTGTACCACCTCTCCAGCGGCATCGAGGGCGCCGGGGTAGCCGATTTCAGCGGCCCGCTGGCCATTGCCGCGGTGCTGGTGCTGCTGTCACTGCTGCTGCCGGCCTGGCTGGCGCGGCATGCCCGCCGGCGCCCGGTCCCGCCGCGCCCGCCGGTGGTGTTCCCGGTTTTCGCCGCCACCTTCCTGGTCGCGGCCCTGGCCAGCCCGCTGGCCCGCGACGCCTGGCGCCTGTACCAGCACAGCCGGCCGGTGGACGCGGCCCAGGTCGCGGCCGAGTACGTGGTCCCGGACCGCCCGCTGCGGCAGCGCCGCAACATCGTCTGGATCTACGCCGAGAGCCTCGAGCGCACCTATTTCGACGAGACCGTGTTCCCCGGCCTGGTGCCCAACCTCCGCCGGCTGGCGGGCGAGGCCCTGGACTTCCGCGACGTGGCCTCACCGCCCGGCACCGGCTGGACCATCGCCGGGATGGTGGCCTCGCTGTGCGGGGTGCCGCTGACCGCCGCGCGCGGCGACGAGAACAGCATGGGCCGGATGGAGCAGTTCCTGCCTGGCGCGCACTGCCTCAGCGACTACCTCGCCCAGCAGGGCTACGCCCTGCACTTCAGCGGCGGCGCCGACTCGGCCTTCGCCGCCAAGGACCGGTTCCTGGCCAGCCACGGCTTCGCCACGGTCAAGGACCAGGCCTGGTTCCGCCAGCGCGGGGTGGCGAAGAAGCACTTCTCCAGCTGGGGCGTGCACGACGACGTGCTGCTGGACAGCGTGTACGAGGACTTCCAGCGCCTGTCCCGGGCCGGCACGCCGTTCATGCTCACCGCCCTGACCATGGACACCCACCACCCGGCCGGGCACCTGCCGCGCTCCTGCAGCGACGTGCGCTACGACAGCCCGCACGGCGACATCGGCCTGCTGCGCGCGATCGCCTGCAGCGACCGCCTGATCGGGCGCCTGGTCGAGCGTATCCGCAGCAGTCCCTGGGCGGACGACACCCTGGTGGTGATCGCCTCCGACCACCTGGCCATGCCCAACGACCTGTCCGACGTGCTGGCCGGAATGAAGCGCGAGAACCTGCTGCTGTTCCTCGGCAGCGGCCATGAACCGCGCCAGGTCGCCACCGCCGGCACCACCCTGGACACCGGCGCCACCCTGCTGCAGCTGCTGGACCCGGAGCTGGGCGCGCTGGGCTTCGGCCGCTCGCTGCTGGGCGATCCGGCGCTACCGGGCGCCAGCGTGGCCGCGCGCCGCGACCCGGAGCGCTACCCCCTGTACCTGGGCTTCGCCCGCCAGCTGTGGACCGGCAGCGAGACCCGCACCCTGCGGGTGGAGGACGACCGCGTGGTGGCCGGGGTGCAGCGCATCCCCCCGCCGGTGATGCTGGAGTACGACCAGGGCTGGAACATCGCCTCGATCGTGCTGGAGGACGCGCCGCGGCAGTTCGCCCAGCGCGATCCGGACAACATCCTGGCCTACGTCGACCGCTGCACCGCCTTCCTCGACGAGCCCGGCAAGGGCGAGTGGTGCGCGCTGGTGGTGGACCGCAACAACGCCCTGACCCTCTATTCGGAAGCCGAGCTGCAACAGGGCATCCAGGTCGACGCACCGCTGCAGGAAGCCGCCGACGCCCGCCCGCGGCCACGCCGCGCGCTGACCGTGGCGCGCCAGGAGCGGCCGATGCAGCCCGGCCAGTACCAGTTGCGGATGCAGGCGCGCAACCTGCCCTCGCATTCGTTCTGGCTGGAGGCGGTGTCCGACGACGGCGCCGTGGTCCGCGCGCGCGAGTGGGTGCAGGCCGACCCCGGCCGCCCCGGGCAGCAGATCCGCCTGCCGCTGTGGCTGGACTCGAGGGTGGACCAGCTGGTGATCCGCGCCTGGCTGGACTACACCGAGGAGATGGAGGTGGAACGCGTGGCGGTGGTGCCGGCCCGCAGCGGCCGCGGCCGCGGCTGAAGCGCAGGTCGGGCGGCGTTAAGCACCTGCCCGGCAAATTCCCGCCACTTCCCGGATGCTGCATGCAAGGAGTTGCAATGAGCCGAGTCCCCGCCTTCGCCCTGGCGCTATGCCTGGGCCTGGCCTCCAGCCTGCCCGCCGCAGCGCGCGGTCCGGTCGAGGACCTGCGTACGCTGCCGCCGGCGCAGCGGGTCGAGCTGATCGAGCGCGAGTACGCCGCGCAGTCGCGCGGGCGCGCCATCCCGGACGACCAGCTGGCCTTCTACCTGGAGCAGGTCGAGCGCGGCTGGGGCATGGGCCAGGTGCGCGCGGACATCTCCGGCTCCCTGCGCGGCCAGGGCAACCGCCGCTGGAACGGCTCCAGCTGGGCCGGCGCCACCGTGGTCTGCTCCAGCAACGAGCGTCGCCGGCGCGAATGCCGCACCCCGTTCAACGGCCGCCCGGTGCTGGTGGAGAACATCTCCGGCACGCGCTGCATCGAAGGCCGCAATTTCGGCGGCGGCGGCGGCACCATGTGGGTCGACGATGGCTGTCGTGGACGCTTCGCCGAAGGCCGCGGCGGCTGGAACGGCGGCGGCACCGGCGAACTGGTGCGCTGCGAGAGCCAGGACAACAAGCGCCGGACCTGCGCCATCAACGGCCGCGCGGTGCTGGTGCGGCAGCTGTCGAAGACCGCCTGCGTGGAAGGCCGCACCTGGGGCCAGCGCGGCAACAGCCTGTGGGTGGACGACGGCTGCCGCGCCGAATTCTCCGTCGCCCGCGGCCCGGCGCCGGGCCATCGCCCGGGTCCGCCCGGCACCAGCGATTACAGCGTGACCTGCAGCAGCGAGAACAAGCGCCGCCGCACCTGCGACTGGGATCGCCGCCGCGGACGCCCGGTGCTGGTGCAGCAGCTGTCCAGCACCCGCTGCGAGGAAGGCCGCACCTGGGGCTGGACCGGCAATTCGGTCTGGGTGGATGGCGGGTGCCGGGCGAGGTTTGGGGTGCGCTGACTGGAGCGGGATTGGCAATTCGTGATTGGTGATTGGTGATTGGAAACTTGTCACCAATCACCCGTCCGGAATCACCGCTCACGTGCCAAACAGCTGCCCGATCCCCAGGGTCACCACCGCGGCGACCAGCCAGACGGCGACCCGGCGGATCAGGGCGGGATCGGCGCTGTTGGCGGGCCGGGCACGGCCGAAGCCGACCACGAACACGTGCAGCGGCAGGGCGATCACCAGCACGAAGGCCAGTACCCAGTAAAGGCTGTCGTCGCCCAGGCGCGGCCACAGTACGGCCATCACCAGGGCCGAGACGATCCCGGCCACGGCGGCGGTGACCGGCGACGGCGTGATCTGCATGCTTCCCCTCCCCTTCGTGGTCCTGGCGCCGATCATGACCGCCGCGCCGCCGTGGCGCGAGCCAGACCATCGACGCATGGCCGACCGGACCGGGTGGGGACTGCGGGATGCAAGGACGGGCCTGGCGCGTACCAGGCCCGGGAACCGATCCTCCGGGGGCCGGCGGCGCCGGCGCCCCGGGACGCCGCGCTCAGCTGGTCGCGGTAGCGTTGGAGGAGCTGCTGGCGGACGAGCCCGAGGAGCCGGAGCCGCCGTCGCCCTTGTCGGCGAGGTTGCGCTTCTTGTCGCCGTCCTTCTTGAAGTCGGTCTCGTACCAGCCGCCGCCGGCAAGGCGGAACGACGGCGCGGTCACCTGGCGGCGGACCTGGCCCGGCGCGTTGCAGGAGGGGCAGACCTCCGGATCGGCATCGGACAGCTTCTGCAGGCGGTCGAAGGCATGACCGCAGGCAGCGCACTGGAAGGCGTAGATGGGCATGGCACACACGCGATGGGAAAAACCAGGTCCGCTATGGGGATGCCTATTCACGTTTTCAAGGGCCGCCTGCCCCGGGCAGCGGTCCGCCCCCAGCCGGGGCGCAGCCCGGGTCGGCGCTCCCCTGGACCCCAACGCCGGCAAACCCGCGGCCGATGCCGGCCACGCGCGCCCCGGTCGCCTGGCCCCGGCCCGCGCCCCTGGCCGTCCCGGTCAGCAGGCGTAGCCCGGGCAAGCGTGGCGCACGCCCGTGACCGTCCGGCGCCGGATCCGCGGCACCGCTGCTCCGCCCCGTCCGTACGCTCAGGCCGCCGCGATCGACGCCACCGCCAGCTGCCCCGCCCGCGCCAGCACCGCGTCGCGGGCGGCACTGTCGACCCGGGAGCCCTCCAGATAGGCGGCCACCACCCAGGGGCTGCCGCCGGCCAGCGGCCACAGCACGGCCACGTCGTTGCGGATGTCGGTGCCGTTGCTGCCGGTCCTGTCGCCAACCCGCCACTCCGGGCCGATCCCGGCCCGCAGGCAGTCGTCGCCGGTGGTGTTGTCGATCAGCCAGTCGGCCAGCTGCAGGCGCGAGGCCGGGGCCAGCACCACGCCGGCCACGCAGCGGCCCAGGCTGGTGGCCATCGCGCGCGGGCTGGTGGTATCGCGCGGGTCGCCGGGGACGAAGCCATTCATTTCCGGCTCCAGGCGGTCGCTGCGGGTGACCGTGTCGCCCAGGCCGCGCAGGACCGCGGTCAGCGCCGCGGCCCCGCCGATCCGCGCGAACAGCAGGTTGGCCGCGGTGTTGTCGCTGATGGTCACGATGGCCCGGCACAGGTCGCGCACGCCCAGGTCCTTGCCCACGTGGCGGCGGGTGACCGGGGCATGCGGGACCAGGTCGGCCGCGCGCACCGGCAGGCGTTCGTCCAGGTCCAGCGCGCCGCGATCGGCCCGTGCCAGCACCGCCGCGGCCAGCAACGCCTTGAACGTGCTGCACATCGGGAAACGCTCGTCCGCGCGGTGCCCGGCCAGGTAGCGGCCATTGCCGGCCTCGAGCACCGCCACGCCCAGCCGGCCCTGGCTGGCCGCCTCCAGCGCGGCGAAGTCCGGTGCGGCGGCAATGCGTGCCCGCGGCCCGTCGCCGGCGGCCGCGCTCGCGGGGACGGCGGCGCGGGCCAGTGCCGGCATGGCCAGCATGGACGCGGCGGCGAGGCCGGCGGACTGCAGGAAACTGCGGCGGTCGGGCATGGATCGATCCTCCTCGGGGGTGGGAGCCGAGTATGGGCAGGGCCGGCGACGGGCCACCATCGCAAGTTTTCGGGAACAGCCATTAGCTGTCCTGTGGCGCCGTGCAGGTTCCCGGCACTGCCGTGGTCGGCGCCCGCCTTGCAGACCTGCACGGATGCCGGGGCGGCTGCCGGCCCGGGACACCGCGCCGGTCCAGCTGCGGTAGCCTCGGCCGTCCACTTCACTTCCGTCCGCGATGCCACGCCCGCCGCTCCCGCTCAACGCGCTGCGTGCCTTCGAGGCCGCCGCCCGCCACCAGAACCTGACCCGCGCCGCGCTGGAGCTGTGCGTGAGCCAGGCCGCGCTGAGCCACCAGATCCGCACCCTTGAGCAGCGCCTGGGCGTGGCCCTGTTCCACCGCCTGCCGCGCGGGGTGGCGCTGACCGAGGAGGGCGCGGCGCTGTACCCGGTGCTGCAGGATGCGTTCGACCGCATCGCCGGGGGCATGCAGCGCTTCCTCGGCGCGCAGGGCAGGCAGGTGCTGACCGTGGGCGCGGTGGCGACCTTCGCCGCCGGCTGGCTGCTGCCGCGGCTGGCGGCGTTCGAGGCCGCGCACCCGGACATCGAACTGCGGGTGCAGACCCACAACAACCGCATCGACCTGGCCAGCGAGGGCCTGGACCTGGCGATCCGCTTCGGCGACGGCGACTGGCAGGGCCAGGCCTGCACTCCGGTGCTGGATACCCCGTTCGCGCCGCTGTGCGCACCGCAGCTGGCCGAGCGCCTGCGCGGGCCCGGCGACCTGGCCGGCGTGCCGCTGCTGCGCTCCTACCGCGCCGACGAATGGCCGCGCTGGCTGGGCGCCGCCGGCGTTGCCGGCGTGGAGGCGCGGGGGCCGGTGTTCGATTCCTCGCTGGCGCTGGCCGCCGCGGCCGCCGCCGGTACCGGCGTGGCCCTGCTGCCGCTGCGCCTGTTCGCGCGCGAGCTGGGCGAGGGCCGGCTGCTGCAGCCGTTCGCGCAGACCGTGGACCTGGGCCGCTACTGGCTGACCCGGCTGCGCTCGCGCGCCGAGCGCGAGCCGGCGCGGCGGTTCCGGCTGTGGCTGGAGGAACAGGGCCGGGCCGCGGAGTAAGCGGCCGGAGGGCGGGCGCACGACCGCGCCCAGGGCTTCAATCCAGCATTTCCAGCCAGGCCTGCTCGGCCTGCTCCAGGCGCGCGGCCAGGGCCTCGCGGTCGCGGGCCAGGGCGGCCAGGCGCGCCGGGTCGGACATGTTGGCCGGATCGGCCAGCTGCGCGTCCACCTCGGCCAGCTGGGCCTCGAGCTCGGCGACCTTCTTCTCGGCGGCGGCCAGCTTGACCGGGTTGGCCGGCTTCTTCGCCGGCGCCGGCGGAGGCGCGGCCGCCGCCGGCGCGGGTGCCGGCGCCGCTTCCTGCTCCAGGCGCGCGCGGGTGCCCTGCGCCACCGGGCGGGTGCGCAGCCACGCCGCATAGTCGTCCAGGTCGCCGGCGAACGGCTCGACCACGCCGTCGGCCACGCGCCAGAAACTGTCGCAGACCAGGCCGATCAGGTGGCGGTCGTGGCTGACCATCACGATCGCGCCGTCGAAGTCGGCCAGCGCCTCGGCCAGCGCCTCGCGCATTTCCAGGTCCAGGTGGTTGGTCGGCTCGTCCAGCAGCAGCACGTTGGGCTGCTGCCAGGCGATCAGGGCCAGGGCCAGGCGCGCGCGCTCGCCGCCGGAGAAGCCGTCCACCGGCTCGAAGGCGCGGTCGCCGGGGAAGTTCCACTTGCCGAGGAAGTCGCGGAAGGCCTGGGTCGGCGCGTCCGGCGAGAGTTCGCGGAAGTGGTCGATCGGCGACTGCCCCTCGCGCAGCGACTCCACCGTGTGCTGGGCGAAGTAGCCGATCCGCAGGTCCGGGTGCGCGTTGCGCTCGCCGGCCAGCGGCGGCAGTTCGCCGACCAGGGTGCGCACCAGGGTGGTCTTGCCGGCGCCGTTGGGGCCAAGCAGGCCAATGCGGTCGCCGGCCTCCAGGCCGAAGCCGACGTCCCTGAGGATCACCGCGGGCTGGCCGCCACTGCCCGGCTCGGGCGGATAGCCGCACTGCGCGTCCTGCAGCCGGATCAGCGAATGCGGCAGGCGGCTGGGCGAGGCGAATTCGATCGTGAACTCGCGCTCCACCCGCACCGCCTCGGTGCCGGCCAGCTTGGCCAGGCGCTTCATCCGGCTCTGCGCCTGGCGCGCCTTGGAGGCCTTGGCCTTGAAGCGGTCGATGAAGCTCTGCAGGTGGGCGCGCTCGGCCTGCTCCTTCTCGAATGCGATCTGCTGCTGGCGCAGCTGCTCGGCACGCTGGCGCTCGAAGTCGGTGTAGCCGCCCACGTACAGCTTCGCGTTGCCGCCGTGCAGGTGCAGGGTGTGGGTGGCGACGTTGTCCAGGAACTCGCGGTCGTGCGAGATCAGCAGCAAGGTACCGGGGTACTTCAGCAGCCACTGCTCCAGCCAGTAGACCGCGTCCAGGTCCAGGTGGTTGGTCGGCTCGTCCAGTAGCAGCAGGTCCGAGGGCATCATCAGCGCGCGCGCCAGGTTCAGGCGCACGCGCCAGCCGCCGGAGAACGAGGCCACCGGGCGGCGGTGGGTCTCGGCCGGGAAACCCAGGCCGTGCAGCAGGCGCCCGGCGCGGGCCTCGGCGTCGTAGCCGTTGAGCTCGGCCAGCTTCTGGTGCGCCGCGGCCACGGCCTCCCAGTCCTCGCGGGCGTTGGCCTCGGCCTCCTCGCGCAGTACCTTGGCGATGACCTCGTCGCCGGAAAGCACGAAATCCAGCGCCGGCTCCGGCAACGCCGGCGTCTCCTGCGCCACCGAGGCGATGCGCAGCCTGCCGGGCAGGTCGACGTCGCCCTTGTCGGGCTCCAGCTCGCCGCGGATGGCGGCGAACAGGCTGGACTTGCCGGTGCCGTTGCGTCCGACCACGCCCACCCGGTAGCCCGCGTGCAGGGCCAGGTCGACGTTCGACAGCAGCAGGCGCTCGCCGCGGCGCAGCGCGAAGTTGCGCAGGGAAATCATCGGACGGAGGACTTAGAACGAAAGGGAATGTGCAGATGGCCAGGCATCCTGCGACGTCCATTCTACGTTAACGAATACTTGACATCCCAGCGGGCCAGCATCCAGTCCTGGACCGCCAACAGTGCAGTGCATCCGTTCCACGCAGCAAGGAGTACCCCCCCATGGCCCTCAAGCCGCATCTTCTCGCCGCCGCCGTGACCACCGCCCTGCTGGCCGCTCCGGCGGCGCATGCCCAGGACGCCGGCGACACCGGCAACCGCGCCCCCACCATGCTCGACACCCTGATCGTCACCGGCACCCGCATCGCCGACCGCACGGTGGCCGAATCGCAGTCGCCGATCGACATCATCACCCCGGAGGCGCTGTCGGCCACCGGCACCACCGAGCTGGCCACCGCCCTGGCCCGCGCCCTGCCCTCGCTGAACTTCCCGCGCCCGGCCATGGCCGACGGCACCAGCGGCGTGCGCCCGGCGCAGCTGCGCGGGCTGTCGCCGGACCAGGTGCTGGTGCTGGTCAACGGCAAGCGCCGCCACGTCTCGGCCCTGGTCAACGTCAACGGCACCATCGGCCGCGGCTCCTCGGCGGTGGACCTCAACGCCATCCCGGTGGCGGCGATCGAGCGGGTCGAGGTGCTGCGCGACGGCGCCTCGGCGCAGTACGGCTCGGACGCGATCGCCGGCGTGGTCAACATCGTGCTCAAGGGCGCCGGCGAAGGCGGCAGCCTGGTCGCCAGCGGCGGCGAGTATTCCGAGGGCGACGGCACCCAGTGGCAGCTGGCCGGCGACGCCGGGCTGAGCCTGGGCCGCGAAGGCGGCACCGTGCACCTGGCCGCCCAGGTCGGGCAGCAGGACCCGACCAACCGCTCCGGCCCCTACCAGGGCACCGCGCCGCACACCGGCAACTCCCCCGGCGGGGGCGAGCGCGCCTTCCGCTTCGGCGAGGCCGACGTGGACCAGTTCGCGGTCTCGGCCAACGCCGCGTTCAACGTCGGCGAGCGCTCCCAGGTCTACCTCACCGCGATCGCCAGCAACCGCGACATCACCTCGTTCGCGTTCTACCGCTCGCGCAACCACAGCAACCAGGGCGCGCTGCTGGCCCAGGTCTACCCGGACGGCTACGTGCCGCAGATCGACCAGGATTCCAAGGACCGCAGCGCGGTGCTGGGCTACAAGGGCAGCACCGCCAGCGGCTGGACCTGGGACCTGAGCTACAGCTTCGGCAGCAACGACCTCGACTTCCACACCCGCAACACCATCAACTACGCGCTGGGCGTGGACAGCCCGCGCAGCTTCTACGCCGGCAACCTGCACTACGCCCAGGACGTGTTCAACGCCGACTTCGCCAAGACCCTGGACATCGGCCTGGCCTACCCGGCCACCGTTTCCTTCGGCGCCGAGTACCGCGACGAGGAATGGCGCCAGGGACCGGGCGAGCCGGATTCCTACTTCGGCTCCGGCGCCCAGGGCTTCGGCGGCTTCACCCCGCGCAACGCCGGCAGCTACCAGCGCGACAGCCATGCGGTCTACGCCGGGCTGGAGGCGGACCTGAGCGAGCGGCTGTCGGCCGGCATCACCGCCCGCTACGAGGACTACTCGGACTTCGGCAGCGAGACCTCGGGCAAGCTCTCGGCGCGCTACGCCTTCAGCGACGCGGTCGCCCTGCGCGCCACCGTGGCCAGCGGCTTCCGCGCCCCGGCCCTGGCGCAGCAGAACTACCAGGCGGTCACCACCAACATCAACAACAGCGTGGTCACCGAAACCGGCACCTTCCCGGCCACCGGCGCCGTCGCCCAGGCCCTGGGCGCCGAGCCGCTGAAGGCCGAGACCTCGCTGTCCTACAGCCTGGGCCTGGTGCTGCAGCCGGCCGAGCGGGTGTACCTGACCATCGATGCCTACCAGATCGAGGTCGACGACCGCATCGTGCTGTCGTCCAACCTCAACCTCACCGGCAACCAGGCGGCGCAGGACCTGCTGGCCGGGCTCGGCTTCCCCGGGGTGACCGCGGCGCGCTACTTCAACAACGCCGTCGACACCCGCACCCGCGGCGTGGACGTGGTCGGCACCTGGTCGGTGCCGCTGGCCGCATCAAACCTGGACCTGACCGCCAGCTACAACCACAACAAGACCGAGGTCACCCGGATCGCCCCCAACCCGGCGGCGCTGGCTTCGCTGGGCGCCAACCTGGAGCGCATCGGCCGCGACGAGCGCGGGCGCATCGAGGAAGGCGCGCCGCGCGACAAGTTCGCCCTGGGCGCGATCTGGAAGCTGGCGCAGTGGGACTTCAGCGCCAACGCGGTGCGCTATGGCGAGTTCACCAGCCGCCACGCCACCAACCCGGACCAGGACCAGACCTATGCGGCGAAGTGGACCCTGGATACCGCGGTGAGCTTCCGCCCCAGCGCGAGCTGGACCTTCACCCTGGGCGCGGACAACGTGCTGGACGAGTACCCGGAGAAGACCATCTTCGTGAACTCCACCTCCGGCATGATCCCGTACAGCCTGTACTCGCCGTTCGGCTTCAACGGCCGCTACGTCTACGGCCGGATCGGCTACGCCTGGTAAGGCGGGCGCGGTTGCGGTCCCCGGCAGGCCCCGGCGTACGCCGGGGCCTTTCTTTTTCCGGCGCGGCCGGGACGGCGACGGCAGCGCCGCCCCGGCGGAGATGGCAACCGGCACGCCGCCGACCGGCACCGGGCAGGTTCGCTTCCGCAGCCTGCGGGCCGGAGGACAGGGCTGCAGGGCCGGCCAGCACTGGACGTCGCTTCGGCCGGGACCACCGGATCGCGGCCCGGACCACCCGGGCCGCCCCTGGCGGGGTGGCCCGGCACCGGCAGGGCCGGGTGCGACATGAGGCGCCCGGCACGATTCGTGCCAACGATTTGTTTACGGCGGCCACCGGCATCAGCGAAACTCGGAACCCGCGCGGAGTCCCCGCACACGACCACCCCTGATGCACCACGACACCAGCCTGATCGACATCGTCGCGGTTGGCCTGGCCCTGGCTTTCGTGCTCGGCGCCATCGCCAACCGGTTGCGCCTGTCCCCGCTCGTCGGCTACCTGGTGGCCGGCATCTTCGTGGGGCCGTTCACCCCCGGGTTCGTCGCCGACCAGGAAATCGCCAACCAGCTGGCCGAGATCGGCGTGATGCTGCTGATGTTCGGCGTCGGCCTGCACTTCTCGCTGCAGGACCTGCTGGAAGTGAAATGGATCGCCATCCCCGGCGCGGTGGCGCAGATCGCGGTGGCCACCCTGCTCGGCTGGGGCGTGGCCTGGCTGATGGGCTGGTCGCACCTGCACGGCATGATCTTCGGCTTCTCCCTGGCCACCGCCTCGACCGTGGTGCTGCTGCGGGCGATGGAGGAACGCCGCCTGCTGGAGACCATGCGCGGCAAGATCGCGGTCGGCTGGCTGATCGTGGAGGACCTGGCCTGCGTCCTGGCCCTGGTCATGATGCCGGTGATCGCCGGGCTGTTCGGGCCGGAGGCCGGCGGCGAACGCCACAGCTTCGGCAGCGTGCTGGGCTCGATCGGCTGGACCTTCGTCCAGCTGGGCCTGTTCGTGGCGGTGATGCTGCTGGTCGGGCGCCGGGTCATCCCCTGGGTGCTGGAGCGGATCGCCGGCACCGGTTCGCGCGAACTGTTCACCCTGTCGGTGCTGGCCATCGCCCTGGGCGTGGCGTTCGGCGCCGCGGCCCTGTTCGGCGTCTCCTTCGCCCTGGGCGCGTTCTTCGCCGGCATGATGCTCAACGAGTCCGAGCTCAGCCACAAGGCGGCCAACGACTCGCTGCCGCTGCGCGACGCGTTCGCGGTGCTGTTCTTCGTTTCCGTCGGCATGCTGTTCGACCCGAAGATCCTGCTCGAGCACCCCTGGCAGGTGCTGGGCACCGCGGCGATCATCATGTTCGGCAAGTCGGCGGCGGCGTTCCTGATCGTGCGTGCCTTCGGCCACCCCAAGGCCACCGCGCTGACCATCTCCGCCTCGCTGGCGCAGATCGGCGAGTTCGCCTTCATCATCGCCGGCCTGGGCGTGAGCCTGCGGATCCTGCCGGAAACCGGCCAGGCCCTGGTGCTGGCCGGCGCGCTGATCTCGATCATGCTCAACCCGATGATCTTCATGCTGCTGGACCGCTGGGAGGCGCGCCACCGCGAGGAGGTCCAGGTGCAGCCGGAGCCGGAGGTGCAGCCGGGGCCGCCGCTGCAGGCCGGCAACCACGCCATCGTGATCGGCTACGGCCGGGTCGGCAGCGAACTGGCCAACGTGCTGCGCGACCGCGGCGTGCCGGTGGTGATCATCGACGACAACAGCCTGCACGTGGACCGCGCCCACGCCGCCGGCATTCCCGGCATCCGCGGCCATGCCGCCTCGGACAAGGTCCTGGCCGAGGCGCATCCGGAATCGGCCAGCATCGCCATCCTCGCCATCCCGCAGCCGCTGGAAGCCGGCGAAGCGATCGCCAAGCTGCGCGCGCTCAACCCCGCCCTGCCGGTGCTGGCGCGCGCGCACAGCGACGCCGAGGTCAAGCACCTGCTGGCCCACGGCGCCGACGGCGCGGTCATGGCCGAGCGCGAGCTGGCCTACTCGCTGGCGGAGATGGTCATGTCGACCCCGGCCTACCGCTACGCCAACCGCGGCGACGTGGCGGTGCCGCCGGTCTGACCGCCCTGCCGGCCGGATCCGCCCGGCCGGCACCCCGCCTCGGCGACGAGCGGCCGTCGCGGCATCCGCCGGCGACGGCCGCCTGCCTCAGGCCGCCGCCAGCGCCTGCTCCAGGTCGGCGACCAGGTCGTCGATGTGCTCGATGCCCACGCACAGGCGCACGGTGTCCTCGCTGACCCCGGCCTTCTCCAGCTCCTCCGGCGACAGCTGGCGGTGGGTGGTCGAGGCCGGATGGGTGGCCAGCGACTTGGCGTCGCCGATGTTCACCAGGCGGGTGAACAGCTGCAGCGCATCGAGGAAGCGCGCACCGGCCTCGCGCCCGCCGGGCAGGCCGAAGGTCAGCAGGCCGGAGGCGCCCTTCGGCAGGTACCTCTGCACCAAGGCATGCTCCGGGTGGTCTTCCAGCCCGGCGTAGTTCACCCAGGCCACCTTGGGGTGCTGCTTCAGGTAGCGGGCCACGGCCAGGGTGTTCTGGTTGATCCGGTCCATGCGCAGCGCCAGGGTCTCGATGCCCTGCAGGATCAGGAACGCGTTGAACGGCGAGATCGCCGCGCCCATGTTGCGCAGCGGCACCACCCGCGCGCGCCCGATGTAGGCCGCCGGCCCCAGCGCCTCGGTGTAGACCACGCCGTGGTAGCTGACGTCCGGCTCGTTCAGGCGCGGGAAGCGCTGCTTGTGCTCGGCCCAGGGGAAGCGCCCGGAATCGACGATCGCGCCGCCGACGCTGTTGCCATGGCCGCCCAGGTACTTGGTCAGCGAGTGGACCACGATGTCGGCACCATGGTCGAACGGCCGCAGCAGGTAGGGCGTGGCCACGGTGTTGTCCACGATCAGCGGCACCCCGTGCTCGTGCGCGACCTTCGCCACCGCCTCGATGTCGGTGACGTTGCCGCGCGGGTTGCCGATCGACTCGACGAACACCGCCTTGGTGCGCCCGTCGATCAGCCTGGCGAACGCGTCCGGGTCGCGGTAGTCGGCCAGCCGCGCCTCGATCCCGAACTGCGGCAGGGTGTGGGCGAACAGGTTGTAGGTGCCGCCGTACAGCGCGCTGGAGGAGACGATGTTGTCGCCGGCCTCGGCGATGGTCTGGATCGCATAGGTGATCGCGGCCTGCCCCGAGGCCAGGGCCAGCGCGCCGATGCCGCCCTCGAGCGCGGCCAGGCGCTGCTCGAGCACGTCCTGGGTCGGGTTCATGATCCGGGTGTAGATGTTGCCCGGGACCTTGAGGTCGAACAGGTCGGCGCCGTGCTGGGTGTTGTCGAAGGCGTAGGCCACCGTCTGGTAGATCGGCACCGCCACCGCGCGGGTGGTCGGGTCCGGGCTGTAGCCGGCATGGACGGCCAGGGTCTCGGGCTTCCAGTTCGGTGCACTCATCGATGCGCTCGCGGTTGCGGTGGACAGGAGCGCCGAAGATAGCCGAGCAAAGGCGCGACGGATCGCACGGTTTCAGTGCCAACCATCGCCGCGCGGAATGTCCTCATTCCGCAAAGGCGGGCGGCGCCCCCAGGCGCCGCCCGCCCCGATCACCCATCACC
>NZ_ALIP01000007.1:0-16921 GCF_000283075.1 Pseudoxanthomonas sp. GW2 | reverse complement strand
GCCGGTGCTGCTCAACTTCAACGAATGCCCGTTGGGTCCCTCGCCCGCCGCGCAGGAGGCGGTGCGCGCGATCCTGCCCGCCAGCGGCCGCTACCTGTTCGGCCTGCGCGGGGAGCTGGCCGCCGAGTTCGCGCACCAGCACGGGTTGCCGGTCGACCACGTGGCCGTCTACGCCGGCTCCAGCGACCCGCTGGACCGCGCCGCGCTGGCCTTCACCGGCCCGCAGCGGCCGCTGGTGCTGGCCGACCCGACCTTCGAGGCAGTGGCCGACACCGCCGCCGCGCAGGGCGCGGCCGTGCACCGGGTGCGGCTGCGCGCCGACGGCAGCCACGACGTGCGCGCCATGGCCGCGGCCGCGCCGCAGGCGGGCCTGGTCTACGTGTGCAACCCGAACAACCCGACCGGCTCGGTGACCGCGCGTGCCGAGCTGGACTGGCTGCTGGCGAACAAGCCCGCCGGCAGCGTGCTGCTGGTGGACGAGGCCTACATCGAGTACAGCCAGGAGCGCTCGATGCTGGACCACGTGCGCGCCGGCGCCGACGTGGTCGTGCTGCGTACCTTCTCCAAGATCTACGGCATGGCTGGCCTGCGCCTGGGCCTGGCCCTGGGCCGCCCCGACCTGCTGGCGAAGCTGGCGGCGTTCGGCAGCAATCCGCTGCCGGCCACCGCCCTGGCCGCCGGCCTGGCCAGCCTGCGCGATCCGGGCCTGGTGCCGGAACGGCGCCGGGCCAATGCACTGGTGCGCGACCAGACCATCGCCTGGCTGCAGGCGCGCGGCTATCCCTGCCTGCCATCGCAGGCCAACTGCTTCATGGTCGATGTCGGCACCGACGGCAGGGAGTTCGCCGCGGCGATGGCCGGACACGGGGTGCTGATCGGCCGCAGCTGGCCGGTGTGGCCCAGCCGGGTCCGGGTCACGGTGGGTACCGGGGAGGAGATGGCGCGCTTCCGCGAGGTGTTCGCCCTGCTCGCGCCGGCGCGGGCGGCGGCGGCGTAGGCGCCGGGCAGGCTGCAGGCTGCCGGGGCGCGAGGCCCGTCGTTCCGGCAGGCGTCGGAATCCATGCGCATGCACGGCTGCGGACGCGGTGCGGGCATGCGCGGGTCCGCTTCACAGTCACGGCCACGCGACGGCCAGCGCTCCGGGGCGAAAGCATCGGGTGCGCGGGCTCCGGACGGGGCCCAGGCGCAACGACCCGGTCCACACACCGCCCACGCCCTCGCGGGACAGGCGCCAGGTGTGCTCCAGGCAGGGGACGACGAAGGGTGGCGTGGCCCGGGCCGGGATGGCCATGGCGGCACGCCGGCGCCGCCTACCAGCGCGGCGCCTTGGTCAGCGGCGGCGCTTCGTGCTGGCGGTCGTAGGCGCGCAGCTCGTCGCGGATATGGGCGATGCGCTGGCGGCCCAGGGCGTTGCGGTTCTCGTCCAGGACCACGCCGTCCAGCAGTTCGGCCATGCGCTGCACGGTCGGCAGCATCTTCTCCCAGGCGTCCAGCGCCGGGACCGGCGCGGGCAGGGTCAGGAAGAACGCGATCGCCGGGGTCTCCAGCTCGCGGATGTTGGCCATGTCGAAGCTGCCGGGCTTGATGATGCTGGCCATGCTGAACACCGGACCGCGGTCCGGATGGCCCTCCAGCAGGCGGTGGAACACGTTCATGTGGCCGAAGACCATGCCGGTCTTCTCCGCGGCCACCACGATGTCCTCGCCACGCAGCACGCTGCCGGCACGGGCGGCCACGTACAGCGACACGATCTTGTCGAAGTCCTGGATCTCGCGCTTGCCCAGGGTGCTGGTCGACGCCGCCGCCGCCGGCTCCTCCAGGCCCAGCTCGGGCTGGCTGACCTCGCCACCCGCGGCTTCGGCGCCCTCGCCTTCCCCATCGTCGTCCAGCTGCGGCTCGCGGCGCGCGGCGGCGGCCGGCGCGGGCGATTCGCGGCGCCGGCCCTGCTGCTCCTTGCGCGGGCGGGAGCCGAAGTACCAGATCGCCAGCATCAGCAACGCGCCGGCAACGAGGATGCCGATGCGCAGCAGGTCTCTGTCGTCCATGGATTCAGTTCTCCGCCGTATGCCAGTCAGGGTGCAAGCATGTCATGCCGCCAGCGCCGGAAAAACCCCGGCGCCAGGCCTGCTCAGGCGGCGCCGGCCAGGCGCGCGGCCTCCTCCAGGTCCACGCTCACCAGGCGCGACACGCCCGGCTCGCGCATGGTCACGCCGGACAGCTGGTGCGCGGCCTCCATCGTCGCCTTGTTGTGGGTGACGAACAGGAACTGCACCTTCTCGCTCATTTCCTTGACCATCGCCGCCAGGCGGCCGACGTTGGCCTCGTCCAGCGGCGCGTCCACCTCGTCCAGCAGGCAGAACGGCGCCGGGTTGAGCTGGAAGATGGCGAACACCAGGGCCACCGCGGTCATCGCCTTCTCGCCGCCGGACAGCAGCGAGATGTTGGACACGCGCTTGCCCGGCGGGCGCGCCATGATCGCCACGCCGGTATCCAGCAGGTCGTCGCCGGTCAGCTCCAGGTAGGCGTGGCCGCCGCCGAACAGGCGCGGGTACAGCGCCTGCACGCCGGCGTTGACCCGGTCGAAGGTGTCCTTGAAGCGGCCGCGGGTCTCGCGGTCGATCTTGCGGATCGCCTCCTCCAGGGTCTCCAGCGCCGCGGCCAGGTCGGCGTTTTGCGAATCCAGGTACTGCTTGCGCTGCTCGGCCTCGCCGCATTCCTGGATCGCGGCGAGGTTGACCGGCTCCAGGCGGCGCATGCGCGCGTCGATCTGCACCACCGCCTGCTCCCACTCGCGCGGGTCGGCGACCTCGGGCAGGGTGTTGAGCACGTCATCGACGGCCTGGCCGTCCTCGCCGATCGCCTGCACCAGCTGCTCGGCCTTCAGCTGCAGCGCCTGCTGCTCCAGGCGCAGCTGGGAAATGCGCTCGCGCTGGGCCAGCGACTGCTGGTCGCGCTCCTGGCGCGACTGCTCGTGGCTGCGCAGCTCGTGGTCGATCGCCTCCAGCACGGCGCGGGCCTCGCCCAGCGCGCGCTCGACCCGCACGCGTTCAGCCAGCGCCGCCTGGTGCTCGGCCTCCAGCGCCTGCACCGGCGAATCGCCGGTCTCCAGCTGGGAGCTGATCTCGCCCAGGCGCGACTCCAGCTGCGCGCGCTGCGCCGACATGCGCTGCAGCGACTGGGTCAGCGAGGCGATCTGGGTGCGCTGCGACTCCAGGCCCAGGGCCAGGGCGTGGGTGGCGTCGCGGCTGGCGCGCGCGGCCTCGCGCGCCAGGTCGCGGGCCTCGGTGCGCTGGCGGCGCTCGGCTTCCAGGGCCTGGCGCTCGGCTTCGAGGTCGCCCATGGCCACCACCGCTTCCTCCAGCCGCGCGCGCGCCTCGCGCGCCTGCTCGCGGCTGGCCTCCAGGGTCTGGGCCAGCTGCGCCAGCTCGGCCTCGATGCGTTCGATGCGCTGGCGCGCGCTGTCCATCCGGCCCTGCTGGCTCTGCAGCTGGCCGGCCAGCTCGGACACGGCGCGGTGCGCCAGGTACAGCTGGCGCTGGGCGTCCTCGCGCGCCTGCTCGGCGGCCAGCAGGCGCCCGCGCAGGTCGGCCAGGTGGGCCTCCAGGTCGGCCTCGCGCGCCTGCAGTTCCTCGATGGTGGCGCGCAGGGCCTGGATCTCGCGCTCGCGCAGCAGCGCACCCTGCCGGGCGGCGCCCTGGCGCGAGACCCGCACCCAGCCCTCGCCCAGGCGCTCGCCGGCGCGGGTGATGACCGAGTCGCCTTCCGCCAGCTGCGGCAGCAGGGCGCGCGCGGCGGCCAGGTCCTCGGCTGCGTGCAGGCGCGCCAGCAGGCGCCGGATCGCCAGCGGGCCGCGTACCTTCGCCGCCAGCGAGGTCGGCGCGAAGCCGGCCTCGCCCTCGCCGTCGGCGACCAGGGCGATGCGGCCCTCGCCGAGATCGGCCAGGGCCTCGACCAGCTGCTCCGGGGCGTCGACCAGCACGCCTTCGATCAGCTGGCCCAGGGCGCTCTCGACCGCGTTCTCCCAGCCGTCCTCGACCACCAGGCGCTCGCCGACGCGGGCCGCCGAATCCAGGCCGCGGGCCTTGAGCCAGGCCACCGCGGCGCCCTGCTCCTGGCCCAGCGCGGCCTGCTGCAGGGTCTCCAGCGAGGACAGGCGGCCGCGCGCGGCCTGGGCCTGCTTGCGCACCTCGGCCAGCTCGGCCTGGGCGGCGCGCTGCTGGTCCTGCACCGTCGCCACGTCCTGCTTGCGCGCCTCCAGCAGCTCGTTGAGCCCGTCCAGCTCGGTCTTGCGGGTCTCGTGCTCGATCTGCGCCTGCTCGAAGGCTTCGGCCAGCGATTCGACGTCCAGCCCGGCGCGTTCGGCCTGCAGGGCCTCGCGGCGGCGCTCGGCTTCCAGTGCCTGGCGGTCCAGGTAGTCGACGCGGGTGCGCTCGACCTCGCCTGCGCGCGACGCCTCGGCGGCCTGGCGGCCATGCACTTCCCAGCGCTGCTGCCAGTCGGCCAGCGCCGCCTCGGCCTCGCGCAGGGCCTCCTGGCGGAACACGTCGTCCTCGCGCAGCTGCTCCAGGCGCGGCTCGGCCTCCTCGACCGAGGCCTGCAGCGCCTCCAGCTTCTCGCGGTCGCCGCCGATGTGGCGGTCCAGCTCCTCCAGCGCGGTGGCGGTCTCGTCGCGGGCCTGGTTCAGGCGGTTGGCCAGCTCGCGCTGGTGCTGGATCTGCTGCTCGATCCGGGCCAGCACGCCGCCGACCTTGTAGACCTCGGCCTGGGCGGCGTTGAGCGCCTCGGCAGCCTCCTCGCGACGCACGCGGCCGGTCTCGATCTCGCGCTCGGCCTCGCGCTGGCCGGCGATGATCCGCTCCAGCCTGGTCTCTTCCTGCGCCAGCTTCTCGCGCAGGGCCTGCAGCTGCTGGTCCAGCAGCCGGTACTGCAGCGCCTTCCACTGCGCGTCCTTGACCTTCCGCTCCGCGGCCAGGGCCTGGTACTGCTCGGCCTGGCGCGCCTGGCGGCGCAGGTGTTCGAGCTGCTTGTCGACCTCCTCGCGCAGGTCGTTGAGGCGGTCCAGGTTCTCGCGGGTGTGGCGGATGCGGGTCTCGGTCTCCTTGCGCCGTTCCTTGTACTTGGAGATGCCGGCGGCCTCCTCCAGGTAGACGCGCAGGTCCTCGGGCCGGGCCTCGATGATCTGGCTGATCATGCCCTGCTCGATGATCGAATAGCTGCGCGGGCCCAGGCCGGTGCCGAGGAACAGGTCGGTGATGTCGCGGCGGCGGCACTTGGTGCCGTTGAGGTAGTAGCTGCTCTGGCCGTCGCGGCTGACCGTGCGCTTGACCGAGATCTCGTTGTAGGCGGCGTACTCGCCGGAGATGGTGTGGTCGGAGTTGTCGAAGATCAGCTCGACCGTGGCCTGCGACACCGGCTTGCGCGCGGCCGAGCCGGAGAAGATCACGTCGGTCAGCGAGTCGCCGCGCAGGCGGCTGGCCGAGCTCTCGCCCATCACCCAGCGCACCGCGTCGATGATGTTGGACTTGCCGCACCCGTTGGGACCGACGATGCCGGTCATGTTGGTGGGCAGGTGCAGCGTGGTCGGATCGACGAACGACTTGAATCCGGACAGCTTGATGGTGGACAGGCGCATGCGGCAGTCGCTTCCCGTGGTGGAACCGGGCGCCGCCCTGGCCCCACCGATTGATGTGGTTTATCCGGAACTTCCCCCAAATGGCTGATCCACAATGGCGGAAACGCCGGGAAACCGGCGCCGGACGGGGCAGTATAGCCGCCGCGGCCGGGATCCCTGCAGGCCCTGCGCCCGGTTTGACCAGGATCAGGGCCGGGGCCGCCGGGCCCACCTAGACTCGCGCACGGTCCCTGGCAGGAGAAGCGCATGCAGTACGACGTGGTGATCGTGGGTGCCGGCCCGGTCGGGCTGAGCCTGGCGCGGGCGTTGGCACCGCTGGGCCTGGGCGTGGCCCTGGTCGAGCGCCAGCCGCGGGCGGCGCTGGCCGAGCCGGCCTTCGACGGCCGCGAGATCGCCCTGACCCACGCCTCCATGCGCCTGCTGGGCGAGCTCGGCATCTGGGAGCGGATCCCGGCCGGGCACGTCCACCCGCTGCGCCAGGCCCGGATCATGGACCGCGACCTGGCCGAAGCCATGGTGGTCGACCCCGATCCCGGCCACGACCGCCTCGGCAACCTGGTGGCCAACCACCTGATCCGGCGCGCGGCCTGGGACGCGGTCCAGGCCACGCCGGGCATCGAGCTGCACGACCAGGCCCGGATCGCCGCCCTGCACGCCGGCCCCGACGCGGCCTGGGTGCAGCTGCAGGACGGCCCGCGCCTGCATGCACGCCTGCTGGTGGCGGCCGACAGCCGCTTCTCCGAGACCCGTCGCGCGCTGGGCATCGACGCCGACCTGCACGACTTCGGCAAGAGCATGCTGGTGTGCCGGATGCGGCACGAGCACCCGCACCACCACGCTGCCTGGGAATGGTTCGGCACCGGCGCCACCCGCGCCCTGCTGCCGCTGGACGAGCACCTGGCCTCTGCCGTGCTGACCCTGCCCGGCGAGCAGGCCCGGGCCCTGGCGGCGATGGACGAGGCCGGCTTCAACGCTGCGGTGGAGCGGCTTTACGACGGCCGCCTGGGCAGGATGGAACTGGCCGGCAGCCGCCACGTCTATCCCCTGGTGGCGACCTGGGCACGGCGCTTCGTGGGCCCGCGCCTGGCCCTGGCCGGCGACGCCGCTGTGGGCATGCACCCGGTCACCGCGCACGGCTTCAACCTGGGCCTGGCCGGCGTTGAGCGCCTGGCCGCCGTGCTGCGCATCGCCGTACGGCAGGGCCGCGACCCGGGCGACCCGGCGCTGCTGGCCATGTACCAGCGCCGCCACCGCCAGGGCTGCTGGCCGCTGTTCCAGGCCACGCGTGCGGTAGTCGGGCTGTACACCAACGACCGCCCGGCCGCGCGCGTGCTGCGTGCCGCGACCCTGCGCGTAGGTGCGGCACTGGCACCCTTCCGGCGGCTGGTCGCGGCCTCGCTCACCGATGCCGGGCCGGTGGACGCCAGCCCGCTGCAACGCCTGCGCTCGGGCCTGAGCCAGTTGCGGCCGTCGTGAGGCTCAGGCCTCGCCGCGCTGGCGGTCGATCCAGGCCACGAAGCGGTCGACGAAATCCTCGAGGAACTCGCGCGTATCCGGGCTGGTGATCCGGCCATCGTCCGCGACCAGGCCTTCCTTGAACTGGATGAAGGCCTCCGGCTGCGGCAGCACCGCCATGTCCAGGTAGGACAACACGTTGCGCAGGTGCTGCTGGGCCAGGGCGGTGCCGATCGCGCCTGGCGAGGCCCCGGTCACCGCCGCCGGCAGGCCGGCGAAGGCACTGTCGCCGTAGGGGCGCGAGCCGATGTCGATCGCGTTCTTGAGCACGCCCGGGACCGAGCGGTTGTATTCCGGGGTCACGAACAGCACCGCGTCGGCGCCACGGACCTGCTGCTTGAACGCCGTGCACTCGGGCGGGTAGTCGCCGTCGAAGTCCTGGTTGTAGAGCGGCAGGTTGCCGATCTGGAGATAGTCGAACTCCAGCCGGTCCTCGCCCAGCCGCTCCAGCGCGCGCGCCAGCTGGCGGTTGATCGAGTCCTTGCGAAGGCTGCCGACGATGACCGCCACCTTGCGCCTGTTCATGGGCCTGCTCCTGGAAGGGAAGGTCCGATCCTAGGAAGCGCCATGCGTGGCCGGGGTGAAGGCCCGGCGCGGCCTGCCTCAGCCGCCGCGGCTGGCCCGCCAGCAGGCGTGCCAGGCCTGGAACATCAGCACGTTCCACAGGTGCGTGTGCCACTTGCGCTGACCGCGGCGGAAGCCGCGCCAGACCGCGTCCACCCGCGCCGCGTTGAACAGGCCTTCGCGGCGCATCGCCACCGGATCCAGCAGGTCGCCAGCCCATTGCGCCAGGTCCCCGCGCAGCCATTGCCCGACCGGCGCGCCGAAGCCGCGCTTGGGGCGGTCGACCATGGCATCCGGCAGGTAGCCGCGCAGCACCCGCTTGAGCAGGTACTTGCTGGTGTCCCCGCGCAGCTTCATGTGCTGCGGCAGCGACCAGGCCAGCTCCACCACCCGCCAGTCCAGCAGCGGCGCGCGCGCCTCCAGGCCCACCGCCATGCTCGTGCGGTCGACCTTGCACAGCAGGTCGTCAGGCAGGTAGGCCATGAAGTCGGCCAGCATCATCGCCTCGGCCTCGCGCCCAGGCAGGCCCAGCGGATCGGCCTCGTGGTAGATGGTCTGCGGCTCGCGCGCGCCGGTCACCACCGCGGCCGGGTTGCGCCAGCGCGAGACGCGGTTGCGGTAGACGTCGCCGATGCCCTGCACGCCGGACTCGGCCAGCAGGGTCGCCACGCCGCCGGTGCGCGCCGATTCGCCGCGCGCCCCGGGGAGGCGGGCCAGGCCGTGGCGCAGCAGGCGTGGCAGGGTCCGCGCCATGCGCCAGTTGCGCAGCGCGCGCTGGTAGCGGCCATAGCCGAAGAACAGCTCGTCGCCGCCGTCGCCGGAAAGCACCACCGTCACCTCCTGGCGCGCCAGGCGGCTGACCATCGCGGTGGGGATCTGCGAGGCATCGGCGAACGGCTCGTCGAACATCGCCGGCAGCTGCGGCACCACCGCCAGCGCGTCGGCGCCGTCGACCTCGAACTCGGTGTGCGCCGTGCCCAGGTAGTCGGCCACCTCGCGCGCCAGCGGCGCCTCGTCGTGGTCCGAGCCGCGGAAGCCGATGGTGAAGCTGCGCACCGGCTCCGCGCTCTGCGCCTGCATCAGCGCGGCCACGGTGGACGAATCGGTGCCGCCGGACAGGAACACGCCCACCGGCACGTCGGCGACCATGCGCAGGCCCACCGCGTCGCGCAGCACCGCATCCAGCGCCGCGGCGGCTTCGCCGTCGCCGCCGACGAACGGGGTGGCGATGGCCTTGCGCATGCGTTCGCGCGGGTCCCACCAGCGCTGCTGCGCGCGCTGCGGGTCGTGCGCGGCGGCGCCGGCGGCCGCCGCCGCCGCGTCCAGCCGCAGCAGGCTGCCGGGCATCAGCTTGAACGCGCGCTCGTGGATGCAGTACGGCGCCGGGATGTAGTTGAAGCGCAGCAGCAGGGCCAGCGCGTCGCGGTCCACGCCGTTGTCGAAATCCGGGTGCCGCCACAACGCCTTCAGCTCGGAGCCGAACACCAGGGCGTCGCCGGCCCAGCCGTAGTACAGCGGCTTCTTGCCGACCCGGTCGCGGGCCAGCCACAGGCAGCGTTCGCGGCGGTCCCACAGGGCGATGGCGAACATGCCGTTGCAGCGCTGCAGGGCGTCCTCGATGCCCCACTCGGCCACCGCCGCCAGCAGCACCTCGGTGTCCGAGTGCCCGCGGAAGCGGTGCCCCACCGCCGCCAGCGCGGCGCGCAGCGGGACGAAGTTGTAGACCTCGCCGTTGTAGGCCAGCACGTAGCGGCCGTCGGCCGATTCCATCGGCTGGTGGCCCAGCGGCGACAGGTCGAGGATGCTCAGGCGCTGGTGCGCCAGGGCGATGCCGGCCTGGGCATCGACCCAGGTACCGGCGTCGTCCGGTCCGCGGTGCACCAGCGCGCCGCCCATCTCCCGGGCGCGCGCGGCCAGCACGTCGCCGTGCAGCCGCGGCTGCGCCATCAGGAATCCTGCAAGTCCACACATCTCAGCTGTCCAGCTCCGCGGCCGCGGCGACGATGTCGTCCTCGCCCGGGATGACCAGGAACGCGGCGCCTGCCAGCGGAGTGTACGTGTCCGCGCCCACCACGCGGCGGAACGGGCGCGCGCCGAAGCCGCCCTCGATGATCGCGGTGACCACGCCTTCGCCCACGCCGGCGCTGCGCCGGCCCTCGTCCACGACCAGCAGGCGCCTGGCGCTGGCCGCCTGCTCGCGGATGAACTCCTCGTTCAGCGGCACCAGCCAGCGCAGGTCGACCACCCGCACCTTCCAGCCCTGGCGTTCCTCGATCCGGCGCGCGGCGCGCAGGCTCATGGGCACGCCGTTGCCGTAGGTGATGATCACCAGGTCGTCGTTGCCCTCGCCGTAGACCCTGCCCTCGCCCAGCGGCATGGCCCGGCCCTGCTCCGGGTACGGGAACAGCCACTGGCCGTCGCCGGCCTCGTGCAGGTCCTTGGCCATGTACAGCGCGATCGGCTCCAGGAACACGGCCACGCGGCCGTCGACCTTCGCCAGCGCGGCCAGGGTGCGCAGCATCTCCACCGCGTCGTCGCCGCGGCTGGGGCAGCCGACCACCAGGCCGGGGATGTCGCGCAGGGCGGTGATCGAGTTGTCGTTGTGGAAGTGGCCGCCGAAGCCGCGCTGGTAGCCTAGGCCGGCGATGCGCACCAGCATCGGGTTGGCGTACTGGCCGTTGCTGAAGAACTGCAGCGAGCAGGCCTCGCCGCGGACCTGGTCGCAGGCGTTGTGGAAATACGCCAGGTACTGGATCTCCGGGATCGGCAGCATGCCCATGTTGGCGTAGCCCTGGGCCAGGCCGAGGATCATGGTCTCGTCCAGCAGGGTGTTGAACACGCGGTTGCCGCGGAAGGCCTTGTACAGGCCCTTGGTCACCGTGTACACGCCGCCCTTCTGCGCCACGTCCTCGCCGAACAGCAGGCTTTCCGGGTACTTGGCCAGCAGCTCGTGCAGGGCCTGGTTGATCTGGACCGCCAGGTGGCGCGGCGCCTGCTTCTCCGGCAGCCTGTCGGCGCCGCCGTAGGCGGCGATGCGCGCATCTTCCGGCGCCGGGCGCGTGGCCTCGGCCGCCACCGCGTCGGGCGAGTATGGCGCCAGCGGCGCCATCACCTGCTCCAGGCTGGCGAGCTTGGGCCGGCGGTCGGCTTCCTCCGCGGCGGCGAAGCAGCGGCGGCGGATGGACTCGTACAGCTCCAGCAGTTCGTCCTTCGAGTAAAGCCCCGACTCCAGGGCGATGGCCGCGCTGCGCAGCAGCGGATCGCTGGCCTCCACCGCGCAAAGCTCTTCGATGCTGCGCCACTCGATCTCGAAGTCGGTGCCGGCGTGGCCCATGATCCGGGTGGTGCGCAGGTGCAGGAAGGTCGGCCGGCGGGTGCTGCGGCAGTGCTCCACCGCCGCCTGCACCTGGGCGTAGCCTGCGGCCAGGTCGAGGCCGTCGGCGTGGAAGTAGTCCAGGCCCGGCATGTTGCGGAAGCGGTTGCCGATCCAGCCGTCAGGGGACTTCACCGAGATGCCGATGCCGTTGTCCTCGCACACGAACAGCACCGGCGCCGGCAGCTTCTGGTAGGCGGTCCAGGCCGCGGCGTTGAATGCGGTCTGCGCGGTGGCGTGGTTGGCCGATGCGTCGCCGAAGGAACAGATGGCGATGCTGTCGGCCGGCACCGGCAGGGCGTGGCCGATGCGCCGCGCCTGCTCGATGGCGATGGCCGTGCCCAGCGCCTTGGGCAGGTGCGAGGCGATGGTCGAGGTCTGCGGCAGCACCCACAGTGGCTTGCTGCCCCAGACCTTGTGGCGGCCGCCGGAGGCTGGGTCCTCGGCGCTGGCGGCGAAGCTCAGCGCCGAATCCATCACCGGGTCCATGCCCGGCAGCTTGCGGAAGCGCTCGGCCATGAAGCCGCCGCTGCGGTAGTGCAGGAACGCCGGATCGGTATGGCGGGCCAGCCGCGCGACCATGGCGTTGCCCTCGTGGCCGCTGGAGCCGATGGTGTAGAAGACCTTGTTCTGCACCCGCAGCACGCGCGCCATCAGGTCCAGGTGGCGGCTGACCAGCTGCGACTCGAACAGTTCGCGGAAGCCGCGCGCGTCCAGCGCGCTGCCCGGCAACACCGGTTCGTCGTCGCGCGGGCGCGGCCGCGGGCTGCCCTCCCAGGCGCGCACGGCCTCGGTGAAGTTGCGGTCGCAGATCTCGGCGCGGTTGATGCCCTTCTTCCAGGCGGGAATGGCGGCTGCGTTCATGCGTCGGCGGGTCGGTGTCCTGTGCGGGGCGGCGTGCGCCCCGGTGTTGTCGGGATCCAGCGGCGGCCAGTCCGCGCCCGCGCATGCGCGCGCCGGTGCCGGATGGCCTGGGTAGTGTGGACCGCCTGGGCGCCGGGGGCGGCATCGCGGCGGCGTTCGGGCAAGGCGCGCAAGGGATTCACCCGCGCGCGGCGCGGAACGCGCGCCATTCGTCGCGGGTCTGGCCCCAGATCTCGGCGGTGGCATCCAGCGGCGGCGGCAGCTGCCCCATGCGCAGGTAGCGCGAGCCGAGCTTGGTGGCCACCACCTTCGACCTTTCGTTGGCCGGTTCGATGGTGTGGATCACCTCCTCCCAGCCCAGCACGTCGAATACCCAGTCCATGCACGCGGCCGCCGCTTCCGGCGCATAGCCACGGCCCCAGTGGCTGCGGACGATGCTCCAGCCCACCTCCGGGCCCGGCCAGCCCTCCGGCTGCCACGGGCCGACGCGGCCGATCCACTGCCCGCTGGCCTTCTCGATCACCGAGAACATGGCATGGCCCTGCAGGTGCCAGCAGCCGAGCATCGCCGCCAGCCCGCGCCAGGCCACCGGGCGCGGCTGCACGCCGCCGATATGGCGGGTGGCTTCCTCGTCGGCCACGAACGCCGCCCAGGCCTCGAAGTCTTCCCTGCGCGGCACCCGCAGCAGCAGGCGCGGGGTTTCCAGTTGCAGCCGTTCCAGGTCCATCAGCCAGGCTCCTGTGCGATCGTTCGGGTGGCGGTCCGCGGCGACCGGGCTCAGGCGACGGCTGCGCGCCGCGCCAGCCATTGCGCGCGGGTCTGGCCCCAGATGTCGATCCGCGCTCCGGCGAAGGGCTCGGGCAACCGGCCGGGTCCCTGGTTGCGCGAACCCAGGCGCTGGGCCACCCGCTGCGAGGGGAGGTTCTCCGGGTCGATGCAATGGATGACATGGTCCCAGCCCAGTTCCGCGAACGCCCAGTCGATCGCCGCGGTGGCCGCCTCGGTGGCGTAGCCCCGGCCCCAGGCCTGGGGATGGAAGCTCCAGCCGACCTCGTTGCCCGGCCAGCCCTCCGGCCGCCACGGGCCGGACTGGCCCAGCCACAGGCCGGTGGCCCTGTCGATCACCGAGAACATGGCGAAACCCTGCACCATCCACGCGCCGGGCATCTGCAGGAACTTGCGCCAGGCCGCGGCGCGGCTGGCGCTGCCGCCGATGAAGCGGCAGGCATGTTCGTCGGCCAGCAGCTCGGCGTAGCGCTCGAAGTCGGCCGCCTGCGGCGGACGCAGGACCAGCCGCTCGGTCTCGATGACGGGGCCCTGCGGCATGCCGGTCAGAACGCGTTGATGCCGGTCAGCTCGCGCCCGATCACCAGCTGGTGCACGGTCTCGGTGCCCTCGTAGGTGATCACCGATTCCAGGTTCAGGGCGTGGCGGATCGCGGCGTGCTCGGTGGTGATGCCGGCGCCGCCCAGCAGGTCGCGGCACTCGCGGGCGATGTCGATGGCCATGCGGCAGTTGTTCCACTTGGCCAGCGAGACCTGCTGCGGCTGCATCCGGCCGGCGTCCTTCAGCCGCCCCAGCTGCAGCACCAGCAGCTGCGCCAGGGTGATGCGGCGGGCCATGTCGGCCAGCTTGATCTGCGCGCTCTGGGTCGCCGCGACCGGGCGGCCGAACAGGATGCGTTCCTTGCTGTAGTTCAGCGCCTCGTCCAGGCAGGCGATGGCGGCGCCGATCGGACCCCAGGTGATGCCGTAGCGGGCCTGGGTCAGGCAGCCCAGCGGGCCCTTGAGGCCCTTGACGTTGGGCAGGCGGTTGGCCTCCGGCACGCGCACGTTGTCGAAGAACAGCGACGAGGTCACCGAGGCGCGCAGCGACATCTTGTGCTTGATCTCCTGGGCGGTGAAGCCGGGCATGCCCTTCTCCACGATGAAACCCTGGATGCCCTCCTCGGTCTGCGCCCAGACGATGGCGATGTCGGCCAGGTTGCCGTTGGTGATCCACATCTTCGAGCCGTTGAGCACCCAGTCGCCGCCATCCTTGCGGGCGTGGGTCTTCATGTTGGCCGGGTCGGAGCCGCCGTGCGGCTCGGTCAGGCCGAAGCAGCCGATCACCTCGCCGGCGGCCATGCGCGGCAGCCACTGCCGCCGCTGCTCCTCCGAGCCGTAGGCGTAGATCGGGTACATGCACAGCGAGGACTGCACGCTGACGAAGCTGCGCAGGCCGCTGTCGCCGCGCTCCAGCTCCTGGCAGATCAGGCCGTAGCTGACCGCGTTGAGGCCGGCGCAGCCGTATTCCTCCGGCAGCGAGGAACCGAGCAGGCCCAGCGACGCGATCTCCGGGACCAGCTCCTTCGGGAAGCGGCCCTGGTCGAAGCACTCGCCGATGATCGGCAGCACCCGCTCGTCGGTGAACCGGGCTACCGCCTCCTGCACGGCACGCTCCTCTTCGCTGAGCATGGAACGCACGTCGTACAGGTCGTAGGCGGAAAGGGCCATGGCGGATACCGGTTGGGGAAATGGTTGCGATTGTATCCACCGCCCCCGGTGCGCGGGCAATGCGCAGCGCGGCAAAAAAGAAGGCCGCCCCCGGGGGAGCGGCCTTCGGTGCTGGCAACGGGCCCGCGCTTACTGGCGGTTGGCGCCCTGCGCGCCGACGTCCACGCCGGCGGTGACGATCTTGCCGTCGACCACCGGCAGGCGGTCGGACTGCGGCTCCTGGTCCAGGCGCAGGGTGCCTTCCTGGCCCTGGTAGCGGTAGGTCACGTCGTAGCCGACCACCTTGTCCTCGGTGCCCAGGGCGATGCGCTCGCCGGGCTTCTTGTCCATGCGCTTGGTGCCGGTGGTGCCGTCCGGGTTGCGGAAGGTCACGGTGTAGCCGATCACCCGGCTGGACTCGGAGGTGGCGTACTCGGTGCGGCACTGGCGCTCGGTGCGGCTGACGACCTTGCCGCCGACGTGGCGCTTGTCGACCTGGTTGCCGATCACGCCGCCGGCCACGGCGCCGGCCGCGGTGGCGACCTTCTTGCCCTTGCCGCCGCCGACCTGGTTGCCGATCAGGCCACCGATGACCGCGCCGGCCACGGTGCCGCCGACGTTGCCGTCGCGCTCGGGCAGGCGCTCCTGCACCACCACGTCCTCGCACACTTCATGCGGGACCGACTGGGTGGTGGACTCGCGCACCGGCTCGGTGCCGATCACGGTGGCGTAGCGCTGTTCCTTCTCGGTCACCGGGGTGACGGAAAGGATCTCGGCAAACTCCAGCGCCGGGGTCTCCGGCAGCGCATCGCTGGCGGCGACATCGCCGTCCTGGGCCGGAGCGGTGATGGCAGCGACGTCGGAGCCGCCGTCACGGTTGTTCATGTAGGCGGCAGTGGCGATGCCGCCGACCAGCAGGGCACCTGCTGCGATGAGAACGGTGGTGGCTTGTTTCATGGCCGTTGGCTCCTGCGGGACCCATCCCGCTGTTTGACGGGCGCATTCCATCACGGCGAAGCTGAACAGGACCCCGAACAATTTTCCAACATCGCCACGAGCCGGCGCGGACGCGGCATGCTGGTATCCGGATCTTCCCCACGGAGCCGCCGCCATGGCCAACCCCCTGTTGCTGCCCCTGCTGGAATGGGCGCGCCGGTTGCGCTTCCCGACCCTGTTCAAGCTGACCGCCGCGGTGTTCGTGCTCAGCGTGCTGCTGCCCGATCCGGTGCCGTTCATCGACGAGGTCGCGCTGGGCCTGGGCACCCTGCTGCTGGCCAACTGGAAGCGCCGCAAGGATCCGCTGCCGGCGCGATCGCAGGTGCTGCCACCCGGACGCTGATGGACCTGGTCGACAGCCACTGCCACCTGGACGTACCCGAGTTCGACCCCGACCGCGCGCAGGTGGTCGCGCGCGCGCGCGATGCCGGCGTGCGCCGCCAGGTGGTGCCTGCGATCCATGCCACCGGCTGGCCCGGCCTGCGCGACCCCTGCCGCGCCGCGCCGGGACTGTTCCCGGCCTACGGCCTGCATCCGCTGTTCCTGGCCGAACACCAGCCCGCGCACCTGGAACGCCTGCGCGAATGGGTCGAGCGCGAGCAGCCGGTGGCGGTCGGCGAATGCGGGCTGGATTTCTTCGTCGAGGACCTGGACCGCCAGGCCCAGGCCGGCTACTTCGAGGCGCAGCTGCGCCTGGCGCGCGATGCCGGCCTGCCGGTGATCGTGCACGCGCGGCGCGCGGTGGACGCGGTGATCGCCGCGATCCGCCGCATCGGCGGCGCCAAGTCGGGCCAGCCTTCGCGCCTGCGCGGCGTGGTGCACAGCTTCGCCGGCAGCCCCGAGCAGGCGCGCCAGCTGTGGGACCTGGGCTTCCTGGTCGGCCTCGGCGGCCCGGTCACCTACGAGCGCGCGCAGCGCCTGCGCCGGCTGGTGGCGGAGATGCCGCTGGAATTCCTGCTGCTGGAAACCGATGCGCCGGACCAGCCCGATGCCGCGCACCGCGGCCAGCGCAACGAACCGGCGCGGCTGCGCACGGTGCTGGACACCATCGCCATGCTGCGCGACGAGGACCCGGCCGCGATCGCCGCGGCCACCACCGCCAACGCCGAACGCCTGTTCGGCCTGCCGCCGACCTAGCCGGCCACGGCGCAGGCGAAGCCGGCCGCATCCGCCGACGGCGCCGGCCGTCCCTTGAGCAGCATCTCCAGCGCCTTGCCGGCGGCGGCGAAGGCGAACGCGCCGGTGACATGGGTGGCCGCGCCCAGGCCGGTGCCGCAGTCCAGCTTCAGCGCTGCGTCGGCGCCCAGCTTCGGGCGTACGCCGCTGACGCTGCCGTCGAACTGCGGGTACTTCACGTTCTCCAGCGAGTACACCGCCGGCACGCCGAAGAAGCGCTGCGGATTGCGCGGGAAACCGAACTCGGCGCGCAGCTTCTTGCGCACCAGGGCAAGCATGGCGTCGTGCTCGGTGCGCGACAGGTCGCGCACCCGCACCAGGGTCGGG
>NZ_ALIP01000006.1:0-36332 GCF_000283075.1 Pseudoxanthomonas sp. GW2 | reverse complement strand
GGGCAAGCCGGGCAGGCCGGCCTTCGCAAGGCGATACGGCGGTGGGCTACCAGGCCCAGCCTGGATGCCTGCCGGCCTGTTCGATCCAGGCCGCCATCTCCGCGGCCTGGGCTTCTTCCAGCGAGTGCAGCTTGACGTAGCGCGAACCCTCACCAAGCGGAGGCGGCGGATCGAAGCGGGCGCCGGCGAAGAACACCACGTTCGCCGAGACATCATAGGCCGCCAGCTCGATGACCCAGCCAAGGCCGGGCAGGCCGTAGTAGGCCTTCTTCCATTTCACGGCATAGCCGACCCCGGGCAGGGACTGCCGGATCTGCGCATCCAGGTGGCGCAGCACGGGCTGCAGGCGCGGCATTGAACTACTGATCCAGGCCTCGACGGGTGCATGGTCCTCGCCAGGCAGCGGTGGTTTGCGGGTGCCAGTGGGCTTGATCGACTTGGCCATGGTCGGCTCCGACGCACGGAAGGGTCCGATGCTAGCGCGGCGGATGGGCGGCTCGAAGTGCTACTCAGCCCACCGCGGCGCCGAAGCGCGCGTAAAGATCCCCGGGTAGCTCGTGTTGCAGCTTCCAGGTAATGGCCATGGGCCGCTCGCCCTCGTGGCTGACGTAGGTAGCCGGTCCCAACAGCCAGAATGCGCGGTCGTCCACGGTCAGGCGGGCCATGGGCAGGATGGTGCTGCCCTGGCTGGCGTGGTTGCGGTAGCGCCTGCCGACCTCGCCGTCCTCGCGGGTGGTGGACTGGCTTTCCCAGTGCAGCAGGGTGGGACTGATGGCGTAGTCGCGGTAGCGCGTGGTCGGGGAGAAGTGGCCGACGCTCTTGTCCAGGGTGATGGCCAGCAGGTCCACTCTTTCGGTCTGGTCCCAATGTACGCCGCCCGCCCAGGCTGGAAGGGTAAGCCTTGTATGGCTGGCGAACGCCGCCAGCACCTCCCGGCGGGTGTAGCGGGCGTGCACCCGCAGCGGGACGTGGGGATGGGTGGACAACGCCTGCTGGAGGTGGTCGACCCGGTCGGCAAGCACTTCCATCAGCTGCCCAAGCTCGGCCAGCACCTGCGGATGGCTCCACAGGACCTGGGCTGCCTGGCGGAGGTCGTGGACGGGAACCGGGAATTTGTCGAACAGCACCGCAGCCAGCATGTGCAACAGACGGCGAGCGGTCTGGTCCAGCTGGGCGATGTCCGGGGCCTGCGGCATGGCCGCAAACTCGCGGTACTTGCCGATGCGCAGGGCATCGTCGACGTGCAGCAAGCGGCCGATACCGCGCCTTAGCACGGCCTCGTGCGGGCCTGCGGGCAAGGTGGCCACGCCGCCGGCTTCCAGCAGGTCCGACCAGCTGCGGTTTGCCGAGTAGATGTCTTCCAGCTCGATGCCGCTGAGTTCCAGGAAGTTTTTCAGGGTGACGTGCGGCTGCGATTCGGCGACCCGGCGCAGCTCGTAGGCGCGTCCGCGCCAGGTGGTCGGAAGGCTTTCGCGGATGTTGGCCAGGACTAGCTCCGATGCAACCGGGTCCAGCTCCATGTGGCAGCCGCTGGGCAGGAAGGGGAAGCCCTGTTCGATCTGCTGTTCGATCTGCTTGCGGCCGCCGCCAAGCAGGGCGCCGAAGCGGCGGTGCATGCGGAATTCCTTGCGGTGCTGGCCCACGAAGTCCAGCACCGTGCAGATGCTCTTGCTCGGTTCGCGGCGCAGGCCGCGACCCAGCTGCTGCAGGAACACCGTGGGGCTGTCGGTGGGGCGCAGCAGGAGCAAGGTGTCGACCGTGGGGATATCCACGCCTTCGTTGAACAGGTCCACGGAGAACACCACGCGGATCCTGCCGTTGGCCAGGTCCTGCAGGGCCTGGCGGCGTTCCTCGTCACTGCTGGCCGACCAGACCGCAACCGCCGCGATGCCGGCGCGATTGAACTGCTCGGCCATGAACCTGGCGTGGGCGACGGATACGCAGAAGCCCAGGGCACGCATGAACCCCGGGTTGGGGACGGTCCTGAGCGTCTTGTCGATGATGCGCCTGGCGAGGGCATGGTCGCCCGTCACCAGGTTGCTCAGCTGGTCGAGGTCGTAGCCCCGCCCCCTGTGCCAGGCCAGGTTCCGGTAGTCGGTGCCGTCGGCAATGCCGTAATAGGCAAAAGGCACCAGCCGGTGCTGCTCGATGGCGTCCCACAGCCGTAGTTCCGCTGCGATCCTGTTCCCGAACCAGTGCAGGATGGGCTCTTCGTCGCCACGTTCGGGGGTGGCGGTCAGGCCCAGCAGCTCCAAGGGTGCCAGGTGCTCGATGAGCTCCCTGTACGTGCGTGCGGCGGCGTGGTGGAACTCGTCGATGATCACCACGTCGAAATGGTCGGGTGCCAGGTGCTGCAAGCCGCTGGCCGTCAGGCTCTGGATCGACGCGAACACATGCTCGAAGCGGGCAGGGCGTGCGCCGCCGACCCATAGCTCGCCAAATGCCGGGTCGCGCAGCGCATGCCGGAAGGTGGCCAGGCTCTGTTCCAGGATTTCCTGGCGATGGGCCACGAACAGCAGCCGCGATCTTGCCAGGCGTTTGCGCAACCGCTGGTAGTCCAGCGCGGCCATGACGGTCTTGCCCGTGCCCGTCGCGGAAACGAGCAGGTTGCGGTGGTGGCCCTGTAGCCGCGACAGCTCGATCAGCTCCAGCAGCCGCGACTGGAATGGCTCCGGGCGGATTTCGACCGGGCTTAGATAGACCTGCGGGCCTTCCGCCCGGCTCCGGGTCAGCTCCTGGAACTCGTCCGGGTCGAAGTCGCGGAAGTCGTCATGTTGCCAGTAGCTCTCGAACACGGCCGAGAACTTGTCGATGACGTCCGGATTGCGGGCACCGGAGACACGCACGTTCCATTCCAGGCCCGTGACCTGGGCCGAGTGGGTCAGGTTCGAGGAGCCGATATAGGCCGTGGAGAAACCGGAGTGGCGATGGAACAGCCAGGCCTTGGCATGCAGGCGGGTACTGGAGGTGTCATAGGACACCTTGATCCGCGCACCGAGGTCGCGCAGCGCCTTTAGCGCCGATAGCTCGGTGGAGTTGGTGTAGGTGGTGGTCAGAACCCGCAATGGCCGGCCCTGGTCCACGTGCTGGCGCAAGAGCTCCAGCAACGGACGGATCCCGGTATTGCGCACGAACGCCATCAGCACGTCGATGCGGTCCGCCGAGGCGATCTCGGAGCGGAGCTGGAAGCCGATGTGGGGCTCGCCTGGGGCATTGGTCAGCAGCGTCGTGTCCAGCAGCGGAGTGGCTGGCGGCGGGATCTCCTCCGGCTGGCTATCGGGCCGGGTGGCGACAACCGCCCGGAGCAGGTCGCCAGCGGGCGAGAGGCGGTCAGTCGCTTCCACCCCGCGACCTTGGGCGGCCAGCAGCTCGGCGATTTCGCGCGCCAGCCGGGTGCCCACCTGGACCCGTTGCTTGCTGTCCAGGGAATCGATGGCCCGGCGCACCAGCGACGCCAGATGCAGGGCGATGCGATCGGCCGCCTCCGCCGGATGCAATGCTTCCCGTACGGGCTTGTGTCGGGCATCGAGCTCGGAAAGGGCGTCCTCGAGCGCCTCGGTGACCAGTTGTTCGTACAGCCCGCGATGCAGTCCCGGCATGCGCGCCAGGCTACCAGTTTGGCGGCGGAAATCACCTGCTCCATGTTGGGGACGGATGGGATGGAGCATGCCTGTGACCTTTGCCCCATGGACCCAGGCGGCCACGGCGCTAGGTTCGTGATGACCGTACCGGCTACCGCACGGCTACCGACTCGAACGGAGTGCGACCATGGAGCGAATCCCACGCTGCATCCCGCCGTTGATGCTCGGCCTGCTGCTGGCCTTGCCGCCGGCGTCCGCCGCTCCCCCCGTGGCGCTGGGCTCGGCGGTGGAAACGCAGCTGGGACCTCTTATGCGCCCGGAACTGCGCAGCGAGGTCCTGGTGGTTGGCACCGCGCACCTGGCCGGCATCGATTGGATCCAGCCGGCGCACCTGGACGGCGTGCTGGACCTGTTGGCGCGGTTCGCGCCGACGCGCATTGCGGTGGAGCGGCTGCCGCCGGACGAGGTGGCGCTGCTGCTGGAGCGCGCTGCGCATGATCGCGGTGCGCAGCAGGTGCTGGACCAGTTTGCCGGGCCGATCGTCACCCACGACCGTGCCATGCAGCAGGCGTTGGGCGTGGACCGCGCCATGGCCCGGTCGAAGGCCGAGGCGCTGCTGGCGGATGCGGGCGGATTGGCCGAGCCGGCGCGGGTGGAACTGGTGGGCCTGCTGCTGGCGGCCTACGAGTTCGATTCGGCGGCACTGCAGTGGTCCTACCCGTCTCCCGAAGCGAGGGCCAGGGCGCAGGTCGTGCCGGAGCCCACCCGGCAGGCCCTGGACCAGAGGCTGGCGGCCAGCGACGAGATCGCGGCCTTGGCCATGCCGCTGGCGCGGCGACTGGGCCTGCAGCGGCTGGATCCGGTGGATAGCCAGTACGAAGCCGTGCGGACGTTGGCGCTCCCGGAGGCGGCGCTGGAGGAAGCCTCGCGCCAGGCCTGGGGCGAGGAGTGGCGGGCGACGCCGGCGGCCCGGCGCATGCAGCACCTCTTCGACCAGGCGGCGGAAAGCCACGACATGCTTGCGCTGCTGCGCCAGCTCAACAGCGAAGCCGTGCAGCGGGACGACGCCATGCAGTGGCACGGGTGGCTGGTGCAGGACCGCGCCGATGGCGTGCACCGTTTCCGTTAGCCATGTGGGAACTGCGCAACCAGCGCATGGCGGCCAATGTGCTCGACGTGGCGGCGTCGCCGCGGCCGGAGCGGGTGATGCTGCTGGTCGGGGCCTCGCACAAGGCCTTCGTGGACCGCGCCCTGGCGCCTCATCTTGGAATCTCGCTGGTGCAGCTGGCGGATCTGGAGGCCAGGGGAGGGGCCCGCTGAGCCCTGCAGGCCGGTTATCCCGTTCTTCGCCCGCTGGTCGGGCAATGTGACGCCAATCCCGGTTTTGGCTGTTACATTCGCTACCTTGTCCTGTGGGACAGAGGGGGACATCGTGGAACGGGATTGATGGCTTGCCCGCGACCGGGGCGGGTCGATGCGTGACCGCGGGGCGACCCGTGACTGGCCTGGCGCAACGCCGGAGCACCGGGGGCGATCGCCATGAGGACCTGGATCCGGCCCTTGGTGGTCCTGGGCATGGGCATGCTGGCGGTGTTCCTGGCCGCGGGCCCGGAGGCTTCGGGCGATACCGGCCAGGAGCCCCGGCTTGCGCCCGCTGCCGGGCAGACCGTCGCTGCCGCCACGCCGACGGAGGGAAGCGCGCCGGCCGCGGAGGGAAGTTCCTGCCGCAACCCCTTGCCCTGGCAGGCGGCGCGCAGCCACGTCGGCACCACGGTAGCCCTGCAGGGGCCGGTGGTGCGGGTGATGCTGCGCGACGACCTGCGCGGCAAGCCGGTCTTCATCAGCGTGGGCCAGCCGTTCCCGTCGCGGCAGCGGCTGGAGGCGGTGATCTGGGAGGACCATCGCTACGCGTTTGCGTCCCTGCTCAAGACCCGGCTGGAGGGGCGCGAGGTATGCGTATCCGGCCACGTCGGCCTGCGCGATGGCGTGCCGCGGGTGGTGCTGAAGGCCGCTTCGCAACTGCAGCTGGCCGCGCTCTGACGGCACGGCGCGACGTGCAGGACGCGGCGGCTTCCCCTACGCTTGCCGCCCGACCCGCACGAGACCGCGCCCGATGCCGTTCCGGATCCGCCTTCCCGCCCTGGCCCTCGTGATGCCCGGCATGCTCGCGATCCTGCCGGCGATGGCGGGGCAGGAAACGCCGGCGGGTCGGCAGGCGGCTACGGCGCCGCGCTTCGCTTACGCCTATGAGGCCCCGGCCTCGCCGAACCTGCGCCAGATCCACCGCCGCGTGCGCGAGGTGGACCTGCTGCGGCAGCTGCCGGAGATCCAGGCCATCGACGGCATGTTCGCGCTGCCGCGCCCGTTGCGTTACGTGGCCGCCGAGTGCGGCGAGTTCGGCGCGTTCTACCGCCCGGACCGGGCGGAAGTGGTGCTGTGCTACGAAACCCTGCGCACGCTCTACGAGCGCGGCGTGGAGCACCAGCAGGCCCTGGGCCTGGGCAAAGAACACCCGCTGCGCTACGTGCGCGCCAACGTGCGCTTCATCGTGCTGCACGAGACCGGGCACGCCCTGGTGCACCTGCTCGACCTGCCGGTCACCGGCCGCCAGGAGGATGCGGTGGACCAGCTGGCGGCGATCCTGATGCTGCGCTTCGCGGCGCTGGACGAAAGCCCGGAGCAGGTCACCGAAAACCTGGGCCTGGCCGCCAACTGGATGCTTTCGCGCAGCACCGGCGCCTACAACCTGGAAGCCTATGCCGACGAGCACGCGCTGGCCGAGCAGCGCTACTTCAACCTGCAATGCATGATCTACGGGACCGACCCGCAGGCCTTCGCGCACCTGGTGGACACCGGCGACCTGACCGCCGCCCGTGCCGCGCACTGCCCGGGCGAGACCCGTCGCGTAACCCGCGCCTGGGTGCGCCTGCTGGTGCCGCACCTGGCGCCGGGACACGAGGCCTACCACCAGGAGGCCATGCGCTACCTGGAGCGGACCCGCACCCAGGATGGGCCGATGCCGGCGGTGATGCCGGACGTGGAGTCCTGAGTCCGCGCTGCAGTGACGCCGCGTTCGGGGCTACGGCCTGGCCGACCAGGACTGGCGCCGTATTCAGCCTGATCTGGCTGCCCGTGTCTTGACCTCGGCAGGCGGCCGATGGATCTTGGGCCAGCGCCTGGGGAGGGCGTCTGGGGGGCACCATGCAACTGACGGGCTGGAAGCGGATCCTCGGCGTGGCCCTGCTGTACCTGGGCGGTTACGCCGCGGTAGAGGCGGCGGAAGTGGACCCGGTGTGGGGCCAGTACGCATCACTGCCGGGCCGTACCGCGGCCGCTGGGCCGGAGGGCTACCGCCTGCGCTGGTACTGGGCCAGGGAAGGCGAGGAGCTGGTCCAGGAGTACGTGAACCCGGGCGACGGTCGGGTCGTGCACAGTGACCACATCCGCCCTGATACCGCACCCGGAACCCTGCTGCTCACCGGCTCCTACATGGGTGGCAAGCAGTGGCGGGGCACGGTACAGGAAGATGGCCAGGTGCTGTTCGTCGGCGTCGGCTTGCTCAAGCTCGTCTACCTTGCCGGCTTCAACGATGCAGGGCAGTGGGAGTTGCGCCGCGCCAAGGCGAAGGATGGGCGGCCGGTGTCGGTGGAGCCGCCCACGCGCTACAACCGTTTCTTCTTCGAGGCCGACGGCGGAACCGGGCAGGATGCCGCCGCGGTGGCCGAGGCCGGCACGGCAGGCAACGAGGACAGCGCCACGCAGCCCCGGCTTCCGGCAGAGGGGCTGGCCGCAGCATTGCCGGACGAGGCGGCAGACGAAGTGGCGGATTCTTCAGGGGTTGCCGCGGCAGCCCCCGGCCCGGGCCCGGCGATGCGCGGACTGGAGCGGTTCATCGGCAACAGGCTGCTGGCCGCCGACGGCAAGGGTGCCGTGCAGCTGCGCCGGGAAGGCGGGCACCTGGTCATCGAGCTGTGGGACCAGGACGGGCAGTCGCTCGGACGCTACGTGCTGGCGGCAGCCGGCCGGAAAGGTGACAAGCTCCAGATGCTGGAATCGGCCTTCGGCTACAAGCGCCTGTTGAATGCGCACTGGTTCGGCAACGACCAGTTGCGGCTGTCTTCGTATTCGGGAGCGTTCTCCGGTTACGGGGTACGTCTCCGCCTTGTCGCCCGTGCCGACGGGCTGCTGGTGATACGGGAGAACCTCGACGTCGGGCTGTGGGGCGATGAGCCCCTGTCGGTGTCCCGCACGGTGCACTACGACTTGCCTCCCATGCCGGTGCTGGAGGGCGAGGCGCTGGCGGCGCAGAACGCCTTGAACCGGGGTTACTGGCAAGCGCTGGTCAACTCCGAAAGGAACGCGGTGGAACCCGGGCAATGGCTGCTGCCCAATGGCGAAGCGGCCATCCAGGTCAGCGAGACTACGGGCGGCTTCCGGTCCAGGTACGCCTCCCTCGGCTACGGGAGCGCGTTCACCGAGCAGCTCACCACGGTGGTGTTCGACGATGCGACCGGGACCTGGACCGTCAAGGGGCCCGGTCAGCCGGACATCCGCGAGTACGTGGAGGCCTTCGATGGCCAGACCTGGAACGTGCGCACGCTGCCAGGCCAGGGTGTGACCCCGGCCCAGGCCATCGCCCACAGCCGCAGGGTTGTCGTCACCGCGCACACCCTGGTCCTGACCACCGACACCCGGCGCCAGTTCCAGTGGATGCCGAACGGCGAGGTCTCGGTGGCGATGACCAACGCCATCAGGCGCAAGCAGGCCAGGGACCAGCAGTGGATGGCAGAGCTGCGGCAGGCGCAGGCGGAAGCAGCGGCACGCGAGGCGCGCTGGGCGGCCGAGGCGGCGGAAGCCGAATGGAACCAGCCGGCGCAGCCTTCCGCTGCCTGGCTGGCGCTGGAACGTGCGGTGGACGGGGCCAAGGCGCGCGAGGCGCAGTCACGCGCGGACCTCCATGCAACCTATGCCGACGTCAACCGGCGCGCAGCCGAGCAGCGTGCCCAGCAGGCGGCAGCCGAAGCCAACGCCCGTGCCGCGCGTGATGCCGCACACGCGCGCGAGGTGATGCGCCAGGAGGAGCTGGCGCGCCAGGCGCGGGAACGCGAGCGCCAGGCCCTGCAGGCGCGGCAGGCCGCAAGCCAGGCGCAGGCGTACGCCGCCAATGCCGCAGGCACTCCTGGCGCCGCGGCCCCGGCGTCGGCACAGGCCTCGACCCGCGAGCGTGCCGATGCCTGCGTAGGACAGCCCGTGACATCACCGCACCAGTGCGGCAGTACCAGCGGCCTGAAGGGCATCGTCTCCAATGAATGCGGCGCGCCGGTCGACGTGCGCATGTGCTTCATGACCGCCGGGGGCTGGGACTGCCAGGTACGGTATGGCCTGGCACCGCATGCCACCTGGGAGCCGGGGCTTTGCAGTGCCAACGGCGGCGGGGTGTTCCGCTCGGTGAGGTACAGCGACAGCAAGGAGCCGCTGGCGACGCCCTGAGCCGGGCCAGGCTGGACGAAAACGCGAAGCAGGTACGGCGCCGGGTTGCCCCGGCGCACTGCGGGTCGGCTTTACTGCGCCCTGCGGGTCACCTTGCGCACGGCGGCCTTCATCCCGGTCTTGGCTCCGGCCATGGCCGAGACCAGGGTCGAGGCACTGGAGGCTTTCCATTCCTCGTAGGCCTCGTCGAATTCGGCCAGCTCCTGCGCGGTGAAGAGCTTGCGCGCCATGGCGAACATCTCCTTCTCCTCGTCCCTGGCGTGGTGGTCGATCAGCTCGCCGAACACCTTCACCCGGCCGGCGAACTGCGGCGTGGTGACGTCGGCGGCGTGCACGTCCGGGATCACGGTCTTCTCGACCGCGCGGTGTTCCTCGACGGCCTCGGCATGGATCTTCAGGCCCTCGCGGTTGGCGCGCTCGGCGAAGGCCGGATAGAACACGGTCTCCTCCCACTTGGCGTGGGGCATCAGGTTGGCCTCGATCTTCCCCAGCAGCTCGGTGCGCTTCCTGCCGGCGCGGTCGCTGGTCTGCTCCATCTGTTCGAACAGGGCGCGCAGCTCGTCGTGCTCGGCCTTGAGGGTGCGGAGGATGTTGCGGGTCGCCATTGCCTGGTCCTCGGGAGGGGTGGGTCCTGCGGACCTTGGGGCAGGGGACGTAGTCCGCATGTGAGCGCCTTCGCTATGCTCGGCATACCGGCCACCCAAGAGCCGGACCCCGACGGCTTGCGCCGCTGCCATTGCGGCCTGACAGGAGAGATCAGCATGTGCAGGAACGGAATCCATTGCCTGCTGGCGGCAGGCCTGATGGCCCTTGCCACGCCGGCGGACGCGGCCGACCTGGCCATCGTCGGCGGGCGGCTCCAGCCTTCGCCGTACGAGGCGCCGATCGAGAACGCGGTGGTCCTGGTCAGCGATGGCCGGATCGAGGCGGTCGGCCGCGCCGGCGAGGTCGCCATCCCCGCAGGCACGCGGACGCTGGATGCCAGCGGCAAGGTGGTGGTGGCCGGGTTCTGGAACAGCCATGCGCACCTGCTGGGGCCGGCCTACCGCAATGTCGGCAAGGCCCCGGCCGCGAAGCATGAGTCCACCCTGCGCGAGCAGTACGGGCAATGGGGTTTCACCACGGTCTATGACCTGGCCTCGGCACCGGGCGAGGCCCAGGCGCTGGTGCGCCGGATCGAGGCCGGCGAGGTCACTGGTCCGCGGGTGCTGAGCACCGGCGTGCCGTTCTTCCCGGCGGGAGGCACGCCGATCTATGTCCGCGGCCACGACCTCGGCATCGAAGGCGACGTGGCGGAAGTGGTTGATGCCGAGGCCGGTCGCAACCGCGCGGGCGAGCAGCTGGCGCAGGGCGCGCGCGGGGTGAAGCTGTTCACCGGCTCCATCGTCGGCGGCAGCGAGGGCGTGCGCCTGATGGATGCCGCGGTGGCCAGTGCGATCGGCAAGGTCGCCCGTGACCGCGGGCAGCCGGTGTTCGCCCATGCCACCGATGCCGGCGGCCTGGTCGTGGCCCTGCAGGCCGGGGCCGATGTGCTGGCCCATGCCACGCCGGCATCCGGCCCGTGGGATGCGGCGACGGTGCAGCGCCTGGTCGCCGAAGGCGTGGCCCTGGTGCCGACCCTGGCCATGTTCGAGCTGGAAATCCGCCGCGAGCAGGTGCCGGAGCCGGTGGTCCAGCGCTTGGTCGGCAATGCGCAGGCGCAGGTGGCGGCGTTGCAGGCCGCCGGCGGCCAGGTGCTGTTCGGCACCGATGCCGGCTACATCGAGGACTTCGATACCACCCGCGAACTGCAGCTGCTGGCCGCGACCGGGCTCGACTGGCGCCAGGTGCTGGCCAGCCTCACCACCGCGCCGGCGCGCATGTTCGGCGAGGCCGACGCGCGCGGGCGCATCGCGCCGGGTTTCGCGGCCGACCTGGTGGTGCTGGGGGCGGACCCGGAGCAGGGCGTGGAGGCGCTGGCCGACGTGGCATACACCCTGCGCGCCGGCGAGCTGATCCACCGCGCGGACTGAGCGATCCCCGCCAGCCGCGCCGATGCGGGCAGGGCGACCGCGCGGCCGCTTGCCATGGACGAAGCCCCCCCGCACCTGCCGGAGAGGGCTTCGCGCCGGGTCACTTTGCGGCGGGCCTGCCTTCGGCAATCTCGGCGATCAGCCTGGCCACGCCCTGCGGATCCTCCTGCTGGGCGACGTGGCCGCCGGGGAAGGTGCGGATGCCCCAGCCGCGCTCCTGGGCGCGCTGCCAGCCGCGGTCCATCTTCGCGCGCTCCTCCAGGGTCTGGCCCTCCGGCACGAAGGCGACGTAGGTCGCCGGCAGGGCGCGCGCGGCCGGGTTGCGGAAGGACACCGGCTGGCTGAAGCACTTGATCGAGTGCTTGACGCTGTACGGCGGCTTGTCGCCGGGCTTGACCCACGGCACCTGCATGAAGCCGTCCTTGAAGCGGTCCGGCGGCAGCGGCTGGTTGGCCCCGAAGATGTCCCACAACGACTGCCCGTCCTCCGGCACCGCCGCGTCCAGGAAGATCACGTGCGCCAGGCGCTCGGGAATGCGGTCCATCACCCCGGTGACCACCATGCCGCCGTAGCTGTGCCCGGTGAGGACCACGTCGTGCAGGTCCTCGAACAGGATGGTGTTGACCACGTCGTTGATGTGGGTCTCCAGGTCCACCTCGGTGCTGTTGAGGTGCTCGCGCTCGCCCAGGCCAGTGAGGGTCACGCGGTAGACGGTATGGCCTTCGTCGGTCAGGAAGCGGGCGGTGCGCTTCCATTCCCAGCCGCCGGCCGTGGCGCCGTGGACCATCACGAAGGTCTTCTTGCCGTCGGCGGCCAGCGCGGGCGCGGCGAGGGCGGCAAGCAGGGGCAGGCTGCAGAGCAGGGCAAGGATGCGGCGGAACGGTGTCGCCATCGATCGGGCTCCGGAGTGGAAAGGCCGGCGAAGCTTGCCATGCCACGCGGGCCACAAGCGGGCCGACACCGGTCGCCATCGCGGATTGGAATCGTGGGATAGCAAAGCCTGGATCGCAGCGGCCGGCTTCGCGCGCCCGTCATGCTCCCCAACGGGCTCTGACCGCGGATCGGCCCGGCGTGCCGATTACACGCTGCCGTCCGCGCCGCGCCGATAGGGTGCGTCGCCATGACTACCGCAGCGACCCAGCCCACCGTCCGCCCCGCCCGCGGCGGACTCTCCGAACGCTTCCTTGCCTTCATCGACGATCCCGCCTTCCCCTGCGTGGGTTCCAAGGCGGCGCTGGCGCGCGGCGCGATCGAACCGCGCGAGTTCGGCCGGCTGGGCGACCGCCGCAACGACGCGCCGCTGCTGGATCCGCTGGTGGCCTTCGCCCGCGGCATCGACGCGATGGATCCGGACGACACCACGGTGCGTTCCTTCGTCGCCCTGTTCGACGGCCCCTGCGACACCGACGAGCGCCGCTTCGAGGCCATGCTGTGGTCGCAGCTGCAGCACCTGCACGACCTGGACGCGCGCCGCGGCACGCCCTGGGCCGCGGACGTCAGCCGCGACCCGGACGACCCGCGTTTCAGCCTCAGCCTGGGCACGCATCCGTTCTTCGTGATCGGCCTGCACCCGGGCGCCTCGCGCATCGCGCGCCGCTTCGAAGTGCCGGTGCTGGTATTCAACTCGCACCGCCAGTTCGACCGCCTGCGCGCCGACGGGCGCTACGCCAAGATGCAGGCGGCCACGCGCAAGCGCGATACCGCGCTGCAGGGCAGCATCAATCCCAACCTGGCCGATTTCGGCAGCGCGCCGGAACCCCGCCAGTACAGCGGCCGCAAGGTCGAGGCGGACTGGACCTGTCCCTTCCACGCGAGGAAGCCGCGATGACGGCGGGCGAGACCATCCGCATCCCGCCGTGCTCCGGCCATGCGGTGGAGCTGGACGCCGGCGACGAGCTGGTGGTGATCGATCCGATGGGCCAGCAGGTCAGCGACCTGACCGCGTTCTGCCGCGAGGACCTGGACGAGTACCTCTCTTCCGGGCGCAGCATCGACTACGCCTCCCGGCTGTGGCTGAGCACCGGCGACGTGCTGTACTCCAACCGCAGCCGGCCGATGTTCACCATCCTCGAGGACACCTGCGGCCGCCACGACTTCACCCTCACTCCGTGTTCGAAGGAAATGTTCGAGAAGCTCTACGGCGAGGCGGAAGGCCGCCCGGGCTGCGAGGGCAACCTGGCGCGGGCGCTGGCGCCCTGGGGCGTCAGCCGCGACCGGGTGCCGGTGGCATTCAACATCTTCATGCACGTGGCGGTGGAGGCCGACGGCCGGATCGCGGTGCTGCCGCCGCTGAGCAAGCCTGGCGACCACGTACGCCTGCGTGCGGAAATGCCGCTGGTGGTGGCGATGACCGCCTGCTCGGCCGGACAGTCCAACAACTTCCGCTACAAGCCGATCGACTTCCGCGTGGAACGTGCGCGGGATCGCAGCGCAGGCTGAGCGGCCGGGCCAGAATGGGCCGGCCCCGTGCCGGGGCAAGTTCGACGGAGGGCCAGGGAATGACTGTCCGGATCCAGTGCCGTTGCGGAACGGTGCAGGGGGAGATCGAACCGTCTGGCGTGTACGCGCGCCTGACCTGCTACTGCAGGGACTGCCAGGCCTGGGCGCGCTGGCTCGGTGGACCGGGCCTGGTGGACGACCGCGGTGGCTCGGACGTGCTGGCCGTGGTGCCGGCGCGGATGCGCTTCACCCGCGGACTGGAGCAGCTGCGCTGCGCCACCTTCAGCGGGCGCGTGCTGCGCTGGTACGCGGCCTGCTGCCGCTCGCCGCTGGCCAATACCGCAGCCGACCCGAAGGTGCAGTACGCGGGCGTGCTGGCGACCGCGGTGGTCTCGCCGGCCGAGGTGCAGGCACTGGCCGGGCCGCCGGGGCGCGTGGTGGCCAACCACAAGTCGGCTACCGGGCCGGTACGTGCCACCCCGCTGGCGCTGGCCGGCGCCGTGGTCCAGGTCGGCTCGCGCATCATCGGGGGCCGCTTGCGCGGCGTGCGCCGCTCGCCGTTCTTCGACGATGCCGGGCAGCCGCTGCGCGTGCCGGAGCGGATCAGCCCGCCGCCGGCCGCCGAAGCGGTACGGTAGGCGCACATCCGCGCGCCGGAGGATCCATGCACCGCGAACTGCCGCCGCGCGACCTCGGCTTCGAGGTCAGGCCCGGCGACGAGGCTTCGCTGTTCGCCTGGTTCCTGGCGGCGTTCCTGTTTGGCAACCGGATCAGCCACGCCGCGGCCGCGCGCACCTGGCAGGTGATCGTGCGCGAACACGGCTGCGACACGCCCGCCCGGCTGTGCGCGTGCAGCCACGCGCAGCTGGTACGGATGCTGGGCGAGGGCGGCTACCGGCGCTACGACGAGTCCACCGCCAGCCGCCTGGCGCAGCTGTGCCGCACCCTGCTGGACGACTACGGCGGCGGCATCCTCGGCGTGCACGCGGCGGCCGGCGACCGCGCCGAGTTCGAACGGCGCCTGCTGGAATTCCGCGGCGTGGGCCCGGTCACCCTGCGCATCTTCATGCGCGAGGCGGGGCCGGCGCTGTTCGGGGAGGGATGAGCGCCGGCCCCGCCGCGTGCACGTCCACCAATGGCGTTCGTGGCCGGGTGGTGGCGCCGCGGCTCAGATCCGCCGCTGCGCGGCGGCGGTCAGGCGGATGATCTGGCCCGGGTCGTCGGTGCACAGGTAGATCGCGCCGTCCGGTCCCACCACCGGTTCGTAGATCCGGCCCGGGCTGCGGAAGATGACCTCCTCGTGCAGCACCCGGTCCCCGTCCAGGGTCAGCAGGCGCAGCTCGCGGCGGCCGAGGGTGCCGACCAGCAGCTTGCCGTTCCACAGCGGGAACTCGTCGCCGCGGTAGAAGGCCAGGCCTGCGGGGGCGATGGAGGGCCGCCAGTAGTGGCGCGGCTGCTCCACGCCTTTGGCGCGGGTGTGCGGGGTGATCTCGTTGCCGTCGTAGTTGATGCCGTAGGTCACCACCGGCCAGCCGTAGTCGCCGCCGGCGCGGATGACGTTGAGCTCGTCGCCGCCGCGCGGGCCGTGCTCGGTGGCCCAGATACGCCCGGTTTCGGGATCCAGCGCCAGGCCCTGGGCGTTGCGGTGGCCAATGCTGTAGATCGTCGGCAGCACGCCCTCGCGCCCGAACGGATGCCCGGCCGGGGTGCCGTCGCCGCGCATGCGGTGCATCTTGCCGGCCGGATCGGCCGGGTCGCGCGCCCGCTCCGGGGTGCCGCGGTCGCCCACCGGCATGACCAGGTGGCCGGTGGAATCGAACAGCAGGCGCCCGGAGTAGTGCCAGGCATGGGCGTCGTAGCTGGATTCGTCGGCCTGGAACACCACCTCCTCGTCGACCCAGGCGTGGTCGCGGATGCGCCCGCGCACCACCCGGGTCATGGCCCGGATCTCCTCCTCCGGCGCGCCGGGATTGAGTGCATGGCTGTAGCTGAGGTAGATCCAGCCGTTGCGTGCGTAGTCCGGGTCCAGGGCCACGTCGAGCAGGCCGCCCTGGTTCCAGCGGTGGCTGCTGGAATACACCTGCGGGGTGCCGGCGACCGGGCGCGGGTCCAGCACGCCATTGCGCACCACGCGCAGGCGGCCGGCGCGCTCTACCACCAGGGCGGTGTCGCGGTCGATGAAGGCCATGGACCAGACGGTCTGCAGGCCATCGACGAACACTTCGGCGCGCACCGCGTAGTCCAGGGTTTCGACCACGCCGGGCACCGGATCGGACTGGCGTGGCTGCGGCGGTGCCTCCTCTTCCGGCGTGGTGGCGCGGGTGGGCAGGAAATCGGCCAGGGCGTTGATTTCCGCTTCGCCGAGGGGGCCGCCGAAGGCCGGCATGCCCTGGGACGGGATGCCGCGGCGGATGATGCGCTCGATGTCGCCGCGGGTGCCGCCGTAGCGGTAGGTGGCCGGCGACAGCGGCGGCCCGAGGCTGGTGCCTTCGCGGTTGGGGCCGTGGCAGCCGGCGCAGTTGCGCTGGAACAGGGTGGCCCCATCCGCGGCCTGGGCCCGGGCAGGGCCGGGCAGCAGCGCAAAGAGGGCGGCCAGGACATACAGGAGACGGTAACGGTGCATGGACATCCTCCCTTGCAGGCAGCGCGGCGTCGTGCCGCCTGCGCCGATGGAAGCGCCGCGACCGCCGCGGGCAAATGGAGGGAAGCTGCGGTTTTGCTATAGATTCGATGCAGGCGCCGGCCGGAACGGGAGACCGTGAGCGAGTACAGGGCCATCGGCAGGATCGAGGACGCGGCTGTGGCGGGCGGGGCCGGCGCCGGCGCGGACTTCACTGCCGGCGAAGCCCTGGTCCAGCCCAGCCTCAACCGCATCACCGTGCGCGGCCAGGTCCACCAGGTCGAGCCCAAGGTGATGCAGGTGCTGCTGCTGATGGCGGCGCGCCCGGGCCACGTGGTCGGCCGCGAGGAGTTCCTGGACACCGTCTGGGCCGGCACGCTCGGCGACGACTACCTGCTCAACCGCGCCGTTTCCGAGCTGCGGCGGATCTTCGGCGACGACCCGCGCAGCCCGCGCTACATCGAAACCATACGCAAGGGCGGCTACCGCCTGCTCGCGCCCATCGCGCCGGCGCGGGTGGCGATGGCGGTGCCCGACCCGCGGCCGGCCCCGGCGCCCGGCCCGGCCACGGCGCCGGCGCAGCCCGCGCCAGCTGCGCCCGCCACCGGCAGGGCGGGGGCGCCGGCCCGGGCGTGGTACCTGCTGCCGTTGCTGCTGGCGGCCGCGGCGGTGGTGGCCTGGCTGGCCTGGCGCGACGGGCCGGTGGCGGGCGATGCAGTGGACGCGCAATGGGAGGTGCAGCCGTTGACCAGCTACGTCGGTCGCGAGGTGGAGCCGGCGCTGTCGCCGGACGGCAGCCGCGTGGCCTTCGTCTGGGACGGCGGCGGCGCGGGCGGGCTGGACGTCTACGTGAAGACGGTGGGTGCCGAGGACACGCTCAACCTCAGCCGCAGCCCGGGCGACGAGCACTATCCGCTCTGGCTGCCGGACGGCCGCGGCCTGCTGTACGCGCGGGTGGACGCGGATGGCCTGGCGGTCCTGCGCGTCGCCGCGCTCGGCGGCGCCTCCACCCGGGTGCTGGCCGATCCGCAGGTACAGGCCGTGCGCGGCATGGCGATCTCGCCGGACGGACGCTGGCTGGCCTATGCCGCGCGCGCGGCCGCCGACGCGCCGCACCGGATCGTGCTGGCGGCCATCGACGGCAGCGAGCGGCGCGTGCTTACAGAACCGCCCGGCGGCACCCTCGGCGACCTCGACCCGCGCTTCGCCCCTGACGGCAGCTACCTGGTGTTCGTGCGCGCGACCAACGAGGTCACCCGCGACCTGTACCGCACCGGCCTGGACGGCGGCGCGGCCACGCGCCTGACCTTCGACAACCGCAAGCTCAACGGCGTGGCCTGGTCGCCGGACGGCCGCCGCCTGCTGTTCACCTCCACCCGCTCGGGCATGTATGCGCTGTGGTCGGCCGCCCCCGACGGCAGCGACCTGCGCCAGCTGGCGCTGGACAACGAGGTGGTGCAGCAGCCGGCGACCGCGGCCGGGGTGGAGGCGATCGTGTTCGAGCACTGGGCGCACCGCTCGCAGCTGCGCCTGGTGGACCTGGAGAGCCGCAGCCCGGTGGACGCCGGCCCGTTCCTGCGCAGCACGCGCTGGGATTCCAGCCCGGCGTGGTCGCCAGACGGGCAGCGCATCGCCTTCAGTTCCAACCGCGGCGGCCCGCATGCGATCTGGGTCAGCCGCAGCGATGGCCGCGAGGCGGTGCAGGTGGCCGGCTTCGGCGGCGCCTTCATCGACAATCCGGCGTGGTCGCCGGACGGGCGCTGGATCGCGTTCGATGCAAGCCCGGACGGCACCAGCGCGATCTACCTGGTCGCGCCCGACGGCGGCCCGCCGCGGCGGGTCACCACCGGCGCGCGCGATGCGCGGCATCCGGCCTGGTCGCGCGATGGCCGCTGGCTGTACTACGAGTCCAACCACGATGGGCAGTGGCGGGTCATGGCCCAGTCCCTGGACGGCGGCGAACCGGTGGCGCTCGGCGACGGCCCCGGCGAGCGGCCGCGCGAATCGGCCGACGGCCGCTGGCTGTTGTATGCGCGGCCGGATACCGGCGGGATCTGGCGCATGCCGCGGCTGGACTGGGCGCGCCAGGCGCCGCCGCCGGCCACGCGCCTGGACGTGGACCTGGACGCTGGCGACGTCGACCGCTGGGTCCCGGCCGCGGCGGGCATCCATTACGTGCGCCGTCCGCAGCAAGGTCCGCCGCGGCTGGCCCTGTTCGACCCGGACAGCCGTACGCGCCGCGACCTGCTGGTGTTGCAGCCCGGTTTCGAGGGCTGGGGTTTCCAGGTCTCGCCCGACCAGCGGCGGCTGCTGTACTCCGAACCGCTGGCACACGAGAGCGACCTGCGCATGGCGGTGTTGCGGAAGTCGGGGAGCGAGCGGCGGGCCGGACCGTGATCGACGTCGCGCACGCACGGGAACCTGCGCTGCCTGCGGCCTGTCCGGTACCCTAAGCCCCCACGCAGGTACCTCCCGATGTTCCGGACGACCGCGCTTTCCCTGTTCCTTGCTTCCGCAACGCCATCACCAGCCCCCGCCATCGCCGCCGATCCGGTAGCGCAGGACGGCCCGGTCCACCAGCTGCGCATCTACCGGATCTACGACCAGACCCGGATCGCCTTCCACGAACGCTTCCGCGACCATGCCGCGCGGCTGATGGCCCGGCACGGCTTCGACATCGTGGCGATGTGGGAGGCGCGCACGGAGGAGGGGCCGGAGTTCGTCTACCTGCTGCGCTGGCCGGACGAGGCGACCATGGTGGCGGCCTGGGAACGGTTCATGGCCGACCCGGAATGGGCCGCGATCAAGCGCGACACCGCGGCGCGGCACGGGCGCTTCGTCGGCGACATCGAGGACCGCACCCTGCGCCTGGTGGACTACTCGCCCCGCGGCCGCGTGCGCTGAGGCGCGCGGGCCGGGGCATGCGCGGCGCGCAGGCCGGCTGCTATGGTGGGCGGCCCGCGGGCACCTGCCCATGACGACGCGAAGAGGGGGAAAGCGCATGTCCGGAATCCGCCTGCTTGCCGGTCTCTGCCTGGGCCTGATGGCCCTGTTGCCGCAGGCCATGGCCCAACCGCCGCTGTCGGCGCACGAACAGGTCGCGCGCATGGGCGCCGGCGTCAACGTGCTGGGCTACGACCCGTACTGGCAGCCGGGCGGGCAGGGCAACTACCGCGAGGAGCATTTCGCCAGGATCCGCCAGGCCGGCCTGGGCACGGTGCGCGTGGTGCTGTTCACCTTCCCGCACCTGGACCAGGACAACCGCCTCGATCCGGCCTGGCTGGAGAAGCTGGACCAGGTCCTGGCCTGGGGCAGGAACAATGACCTGCAGGTGATCCTCGACGTGCACGACTTCAACGATTGCGTGAAGGACGTGCCGGCCTGCGAGGCGAAGCTGGTCCAGGTCTGGACCCAGCTGGGCGAGCGCTATGCCGCCCAGCCCGATTCGGTGGTGTTCGAGCTGCTCAACGAACCGCACGGAGCGCTCGACGCCAGGGCCTGGAACGCGCTGTTGGCGAAGCTGCTGCAGGTGGTGCGCAAGACCAATCCCACCCGCAACGTCGTGGTCGGCCCGACCCGCTGGAACAACCTCGAGGAGCTGGACACCTTGCGCCTGCCGGAGGACGACCGCCACCTGGTCGTCACCTTCCACTACTACGAGCCGTTCGCCTTCACCCACCAGGGCGCCAGCTGGGTGGAGCCGCAGTTCTCGGAAAAGACCGGCGTGCGCTTCACGCCGGAGCAGGTGGCGAAGATCGAGAGCGACTTCGACAAGGTCGAGGCCTGGTCGCGAAGGCACGGCCGCCCGATCCTGCTGGGCGAGTACGGCGCCTACGACAAGGCGCCGATGGAGGACCGGGTGCTGTGGACCCGGACCGTCGCCCGCGCCGCGGAGAAGCGCGGCTTCGCCCACCTGTACTGGCAGTTCTCCAGCGACTTCGTGCTTTACGACTTCCAGCGCGAGGACTGGGTGGAGCCGCTGCTGCACGCGGTGGTGCCGCCGAAGCAGCAGGACTGAGGCGCGCGCCTGCGGCCGCGGTGGAGGACGCTCCGCCCGCGGCCGCTCAGCGCGTGGTGTAGGTGGCGTTGCCCAGGCCGGTGCCGATGGTGAGCACGCCCCAGCGGCGCACGCCGTGCATGCGGTCCAGTTCGCTGAGACCCTGCACCACCGCGTCGTTGTGCATGACCACCGCCGGTGCGCGGCCGCCGACCGGTTCCAGGTACGCGGCCAGCGCATCGGGCAGGTGGAACGGGCGTTCCCAGTCGCCGGGCAGGTTCTGTGCACCGGCCGAGATCGAGCCGTCCGGCTCGATCGTGCCCGGGCAGGCGATGCCCACGAACGGAGCCAGCTTCAGCCCCAGGGTGCGCGCCATCGCCGCCAGGCCGTTGAGCATGGCCGCCATGCGCCGCACCGCGGCCTCGCGGTTGGGGCGGTCGCTCTTGTGGCGCCAGACCATGCTCTCCAGTACCTGGCCATGTCCGCCGGTGGGATCGCGCCGCAGCCGGTGGCGGACGATGCCGCAGCGCAGCTTGGTGCCGCCGATGTCCACGGCGAGGAAGGCGTCATGGCCGTGCAGTTCCTGCGGCAGCAGCGGCGACCAGCCAAGCAGGCCGCCCTCGTCCGGATCGTGGCGCAAGGGCAGCAGGCCCACCCCGGTATCGGCCAGCTCGAGCAGGCGGATCGCGCGGCGCATGGCCAGGCCGCCGGTCTGGTGCTCGGGGAAGCCGCCGCCGATCACGATGCGCTCCACGCCGCGCCACTCCGGCCGGGCCATGAACACCTGGACCACGTAGCACAGCTGGCGTGCGTATTCCTCCACCGCCAGGTGCATGGCGTGCGAGGCATCCAGCCCGCCGCCGACCAGGACCAGGTCGATATGTTCCTTCTTCAGTGCGCGCGAGGGCTTGCGGCCAAACGGATCCTTCGCGGTGAGGTGGTGTTCGCGCGCCGCGTCCACCAGGCCGCGGAAGGCGGTCTGGCTGGCGCGGTCGCCGATGACCCCGTCGCCCTGTGGATCGGGCACCGACAGGCTGTAGCCGTCGATGTCCAGGCCGGGCAGGTGTACCGCGGCATGGCGGCCGCGGTCGTCGGGGCGGGCAGGGGCGCGGCGGGGACGGGCCATGGGCAGGTCCGGACGGAAGGCTGGCCCATGCTGGCCGGGTGGCGGTGAGGCCGCGGTCGAGGCCATGCCCGCCGCCATGGCGCGCGCGCGGCGTTCACGGCCCGGCACCGAGCATGCCGGTTCCTCCCGCGGAACCGATGCGATGGCCCACGATTCCCAGCGCCGCCAGCCGGCTCCATGCCGGGGCGGCAGCGACGTCCATACCGCCGCCTTGCGGATCCGCGCCGGCAAGGTCTCCCTGCGTGCCAGCGCGCGCATTTCCACCCGCGGCCTGCTGGCCGTGACCGGCCTGGTGGTGGGCACCCTGCTGTCGAGCGCCGCCATCGTCGCGGTGGCCACGCGCAAGCTGCCGCAGGGGACGATGCCGGCGCGGAGCAGGCGCAGCCGCGGGTAAGCCTCAGGGCGCGGGGCCGGCGAGGGTGAGGTCGCCCTCGCGCTCGCCCGGCACCAGCTTCCACCCTGGCTTGAGCGACAGTGTCCAGCCCTCGCCACGCAGGCCGTCGCTTCCGGCCGGCAGCGCCACCACCGCGCGCTTGCGGTCGGCATGGACCAGGGCCGCACCGCCGTCCACCACCAGTTCGCCCCAGCGGTCGCCCAGGCGCAGCTCGGGATAGAGCGTGCCGACATCGTCCAGCGCGGCCACGGTCTGCGGGTTCATCTGGAAGCGGGTGGACTGCAGCGGCAGCACCAGCACCGGGCCTTCCAGCAGCGACCTGCGCCAGCCGGCCAGCCGTTCCTGGCGCTGGCGCTCGCGCGCCTGCTCGGCGGCAAGCACCTCGCCGTCCGGATCGTAGCGGCGTTCGCGCGCCGCCAGGCCGGTGGCCGCATCCGGATCCAGGCGCAGCGCGGCGGCCAGCATCCGCCCGAGGTCGGCGTCCGCGTCCAGCTTGCCGCGCCAGGCCGGATCGGCTTCGTCCAGCAGCAGGCCGTAGGCCGGGCCACTGGCATAGGCAAACGAGCGCACGAAGCCCGGTGCCTCCATGAACGCGGCCAGCGAGTACACGCCGTGGGCGCGGCGCTGTTCGGCGAAGGCCAGGCCCGCGCGCACGCCGGTGTACTCGGCCAGGCCCTCGTTGATCTCCAGCGCGGTCTCCCCGTGCGCGGCTTCCGGGAACAGGCGCCGGCGCTCCGCGCGGAAGGCCAGCGCCGAGGCGACGTGGTCGCGGCGCTGCGCCGGATCCTCGGCCATCAGCGCGCGCGCCAGGGCGCGCCATTCCAGCTGCAGCAGGTACCGGCCCTGAAATGTGTCGAGGTGGCGGTTGCCGGCCTCGCCGCGATCCAGGCCCAGCTCCGGCTGGATGCGGTGGAACAGCTCATGGACCAGGGTGGTCCGCAGCATGTTGGGATCCTGGGGCACCGGCCACAGCAGCTGGGTCCAGCGGGTGCCGGACCATTCCATGGCGGTGTTGGACATCACCGCGTCCGCCGGCAGGGTGCCGGTGTACACCGCGCCCTGCCGGACCAGCACGCCGCCGGCATCGGCGTGGCTGGCGACGACGCCGGCGTCGGCGGGATCGACGAGCATCACCGGGCCGCACAGCGAGCGCCCCCACAACGCGCCGGCCTCGGCCTCGCACAGGCGCCGCGCTTCGGCAAACACGTGCTCGGCCACGGCCGGGTCCGGCGCGGCATCGGCGGCGGGAATGGAACTGGCCAGGGCCAGCACCAGCAGGGACCGGGCCTGGGGTCGGATCGAGGGCATGGACGGTCTCCGGCACGGCACGGGACAGGTGCGGCGCGACCATAGCACCGGCGCCGACAGGGAAGCAGCCACGCCGGATTCCACATGAACGCGCCTGCCTTCCTGCGTGGCCGGAGCGGGTACTCGCGTTAGGATGCGGATTCCTTTCCCGCCACCTTCCGGTTCCCGCATGCGGGTCAGCTTCCACTACGCCCGCGCGGCATGAATCCACCGGCGACGCCCCCACCGTCGGCGGACGTACCGCGCATCGACCGCCTGCAGCCCTGGCTGGCCGCGCTGGCCAGCGCGCTGCTGCACCTGCTGATGGTGCTGCTCCTGCTGAAGGCAGCCGAGCCGCCGCCGGTGGTGACCTCGCCGCAGGGTGCCTCCAGCGCCGGCCGCATCCGGGTGGATTTCGTCGGCCAGCCGCAGCCCGGTCCCGAGTTGCCGGACGCGCCCGAGCCGGAGCCGGTGGAAGCTGCTCCGCCGCGGCAGCTGGATGCGCGGGAGCTGGCCGATCCGCGGCGCGTGCTGCTGCCGGCCGATCCGGAACCGCGGCCGCAACCGCCGCAGCCGCAACCACGGCCGCAGCCGCGCCGGGCGCAGCCGGCCAGCGTGGACGCGCCGCGCCCGCCGCATCCGTGGAACGGGCGCCCGCCGGGAACGGCGGAAGAGGAACTGGTGCCGCAGGGCAACAGCCGCGAGGCCGGCGTGGTCGACAACAACGGCCGCCCGGACCAGGTGGATACTGGCGGCGAGCCGACCATGGACGTGGGCGGCTACCAGGTGGTGTACGAACTGATGGCCGAGCAGACGCTGCGCGACTGGATCGCGCAGGGCATGACCGAGGTGGCGATCCCGTTGCCGGGCACGCGCCAGCGCATGGTCTGCCCGGCGGAGGTGGCGCTGCGGCGCGGTGCCAGCAAGTGCCGCATGCTGGATCCGGCCTCGCCGGAGATGATCGGCGTGGGCGATGCGCGCGAGGTGATCAGCGTGCGCTACGTGTTCCACCTCGGCAAGCTGGTGTGGCGCGGGCCAGGGCCGTACCGCTGACCCGCGCCGGGCAGGCTCAGGACTTCTTGCGGTCCAGGTAGCCGTGCATCTTCAGCCACGCGGCCCAGGCCTCGAACCAGCCGGTGCTGGTGGTCTCCTTCTGGTACATGCCGAAGCCGTGGCCGCCCTGCTCGTAGTAGTGGAACTCGACCGGACGGCCGGCCTTCTGCCAGCTCTCGACGATGCCGAAGCCCTGGTTGCTGAACAGGCCGTCGTCGGCGGCCAGGGCCACGAACATCGGCGGGGCATCGGCCGGCACCTTGTCGACCGCCGAGATCGGGCCGTAGATGTTGCCGATGAAGGCCGGCTTGGCGTCCTCGCCATGCAGGGCGGTGGTCAGGGTCAGCATCGCGCCGGCGGAGAAGCCGATCATGCCGATGCGGTCCGGATCGATGTTCCATTCCTTGGCGCGGCTGCGCACCAGGGCGAACGCGGCGCGCGCGTCGGCCAGCTGCGGGGCCAGCATCTTGGCCGCATCGAACGCACCCGGGTCGCGCGGCGGGCGCGGGCCGGACAGCATCTGCCGGATCGACTCGGCGAAGCCCTCCAGGTCGGCCGGGGTCTGGTTGAGGCGGTACTTGAGCACGAACGCGGCCACGCCCTTCTTGTTGAGCGCGCGGGCCACGTCCCAGCCCTCGTTCTCCATCGACAGCGAACGGAAGCCGCCGCCCGGGGCGACGATCACCGCCGCGCCGGTGGCGATGGCCGGATCCGGCAGGAACGGGGTCAGGGTCGCCTCGGTGACGTTGCGGGCGAACATGCTGCCGTACTGCTTGTGCCAGGCTTCCGGATTCTTCGCGTCCGGCAGCGGGCCGGTAGGCAGCTTGATCGCGTTGGGCTGCTCGGGGATCGGGATCGGGGTCATGCGGTCGTCGTTGGCGCTGGCCGGGGCCAGGCCGGCGCCAACCAGCAACAGCGCCAGCAGCAGCGGTCCGCCGCTGCGGCGGATGGCCTGCCTGGCATGCCCGAAACAGGAATTCAGTGGCATTGCGTCTCCTCCCTCTGGTCGTCCGTGTCGTTGTGGTCGCGGCCCGCGCCGGGTGGCCGCCGCCTTCGTGCGCGGGCAGCGCGTTCGTACTGGATGCGGGGCGCGGCGAGCATAAGCCAGGGCAGGGGCGCGATTGGGCCGGTATAGGAAAAAAGATCCCTGGGATATGCGTTTTGGAATCGCCGATGCGCAGGCCTGCGGCTACCCTCTGGCATCGCTTTCCGCAGGCGCGGAATGGACTTCCACGGGAGGAATCGGATGGTCGGATCGCTGCGTGCCAGCCCGCTGCTGCTGGCGCTGGTTTTGTGCACTGCATCGCCCGCGGCGATGCCCGCTGCCGGTGCGCCGCAGGCTGGCGCACCCGCGTCCGCCGGCGAGCCTGCGGATCCGGCGCGCGAGCTGGCCGCGGCGCTGGTGGCGCAGCTGACGCCGGAGGAGAAGCTGGAACAGCTGCTCAACACCGCGCCGGCGATCCCGCGCCTGGGCGTGCCCGCCTACAACTGGTGGACCGAATCGCTGCACGGGGCGATGGGCACCCTGCCGACCACCACCTCCCCCGAGCCGATCGGCCTGGCCGCGAGCTTCGACGATGCCCTGGTGCGGCGCGTGGGCCAGGTGATCGCCACCGAGGTGCGCGGCCTGCACGCGCTGGCGCGGCAGACCGGCCGCACCGGGCGCATCGGCACCGGGCTCAACACCTGGTCGCCGAACATCAACATCTTCCGCGACCCGCGCTGGGGCCGCGGCCAGGAAACCTACGGCGAGGACCCGTTCCTGGCCGCGCGCATGGGCGTGGCCTACGTGCGCGGCGTGCAGGGCGAGCATCCGCAGTGGTACGACATCGTCGCCACGCCCAAGCACTACGCGGTGCACAGCGGCCCCGAATCGACCCGGCATTCGGCCAACGTCTACGTCTCCCGCCGCGACCTGGAGGACACCTACCTGCCGGCGTTCCGCGCCGCGATCGTGGAGGGCGGCGCCGGCTCGGTGATGTGCGCCTACAACCGGGCCGACGGGCAGCCGGCCTGCGCCAACGACCTGCTGCTCAAGGACTACCTGCGCGGCGCCTGGGGCTTCAAGGGCTACGTGGTTTCCGACTGCGACGCGGTGGCCGACATCAGCAAGCACCACCACTACGCGCCCGACCCGGCCGCCGCGGTGGCCGCGGCGATGCGCTCGGGCGTGGACAACGAGTGCAACGGCGCCACCCTGGTGGATACCGCCGGCCTGTCGCGGCCATACCGCGAGGCGCTGGAGCGCGGCCTGATCACCCAGGCCGACGTCGACCGCGCCCTGGTGCGGCTGTTCGCCGCGCGCTACCGCACCGGCGACCTGCCGGGCCTGCGCCCGGTGTCCACCGAGACCGCCTCGCCGGAGGAGCTGGGCAAGCCGGAACACGCCGCGCTGGCGCTGGAGGCGGCGGAGAAGAGCCTGGTGCTGCTGAAGAACGACGGCGTGCTGCCGCTGCGCCCGCGGGCGAAGGTGGCGGTGGTCGGTCCGCTGGCCGACGCCACCCGGGTGCTGCGCGGCAACTATTCCTCCACCCAGTCGGCGCCGCCGGTCTCGGTGCTGGAAGGCCTGCGCAAGGCCATGCCCGAAGCCACGCTCGCCCACGTCCCGTTCTCGCCGACCTACACCGACGGCGATCCGGTGCCGAACTCGGCGCTGCTGGCGCCGGACGGACGGCCCGGGCTGCTGGCGCGCTACTACAACACCCGGCAGAAGCCGCCGGCGCGGTTCGAGCCCGGACAGATGGACGCCTGGATCGCGCAGGTGGGCTTCGAGGAGCAACCGGTGGTCGAGCGGGTGGAGGCGGACGTCAACAGCCGCAGCCTGGACCTGGCCCAGGTGCACGACATCCACCGCGTGGAGTGGACCGGCTACCTGGTGCCGCCGGAAACCGGCAGCTACCGCCTGGGCCTGGGCGGCTTCAATGGTTCGCTGGAGTTCGACGGCAAGCCGCTGCTGGATCTGGAGGGCGCGTCCTGGAACAGCCTGCCGACGCTGGCAACCGTGCACCTGGAAGCGGGCAAGCGCTACCCGGTCAAGGTGGTGAGCGAGGCGCGGGTACTGGCCGGCATCGGCCTGCTGTGGAAGCGGGTGGTCGAGGACCCGCTCGAACGCATGCGCGCGGCGGCGGCCGACAGCGACGTGATCGTCGCGGTGGTCGGCCTGACCTCGGACCTGGAAGCGGAGGAGGCGCCGGTCGAGGTGCCGGGCTTCAAGGGCGGCGACAAGACCAGCCTGGACCTGCTGGCCGACCAGCAGGCGCTGCTGGAGGCCGCGCGCGCCACCGGCAAGCCGCTGGTGGTGGTGCTGATGAACGGCAGCCCGGTGAACCTGGCCTGGGCGAAGCAGCATGCCGCGGCGATCATCGAGGCCTGGTACCCGGGCCAGTCCGGTGGCCTGGCGGTGGCCAACGTGCTGGCCGGCCACGCCAACCCGGCCGGGCGCCTGCCGCTGACCTTCTACCGTTCGGTCGAGGACCTGCCGCCGTTCGACGACTACGCCATGCGCGGGCGCACCTACCGCTATTTCGAAGGCAAGCCGGTGTACCCGTTCGGCCACGGTCTCAGCTACACAACGTTCGCCTATGCGCCGCTGAGGCTGGAGCCGGCGCCGGGCGGCGCGCAGGAGGGGCTGAAGGTAGTCACCGAGGTGCGCAACACCGGCAAGCGCGCCGGCGACGAGGTGGCGCAGCTGTACCTGGACTTCCCCGACATCGAAGGCCTGCCGCGGATCGCGCTGCGCGGCTTCCAGCGCGTGCACCTGGCCCCGGGCGAGCGCCGGGTGCTGGAGTTCGCGCTGGATCCGCGCGACCTCAGCGCGGTGACCGCCGAAGGCGAGCGCCAGGTGTTCGCGGGCAATTACCGCGTGTTCGTCGGCGGCGGCCAGCCGGGCACCGGCGCGCCCGGGCGCGAGGCGGCGTTCAAGGTCACCCAGGCACGCCCGGTCGAACGCTGACCGGTACGGGGGCGCCGCCGTGCGGCGGCGTCCTCCGGATGCGCGGCTCAACTCCGCCGCTGCGCGATCCAGCGGTCCAGCTGCGCGGCGAAGGCCTGGCGCTCGCGCGGGCCATAGGCCGCCGGGCCGCCGGTCTGTACCCCCGCGCCGCGCAGTTCCTCCATGAAGTTCCGCACCGACAGCCGCTCGGCGATGTTGTCGGCGGTGAAGCGCTCGCCGCGCGGATTGACCGCCAGCGCGCCGTTGGCGAGCACGCGGGCGGCCAGCGGGATGTCCTGGGTCACCACCAGGTCGCCGGCCCCGGCGCGCTCGGCGATGGCGTCGTCGGCCACGTCGTAGCCGCCCTGCACCTGGATGGCGCGGATGAAGGGCGAGGGCGGGGTGCGCAGCCACTGGTTGGCCACCAGGGTCAGCTGCACCCTGGCGCGCATGGCGGCGCGGAACAGCATCTCGCGCACCGGCACCGGGCAGGCATCGGCGTCCACCCAGATGCAGGCGGGGCGGGGCCCGTTATCGTTCATCCCGCCGTCGGCGTGCCGTTCCTGGCTTCGCGCGCGGCGCGCTTCTTCGCGTCCTTCTCGTCCTGCTTCTTCTTTTTCGCCAGCTCGCGCTGGCGCTTCTCGAAGGAATAGTTCGGCTTGGCCATCTGCACTCTCGTCGGATCGAGGGGGCAGTGTACGCGCCCCGGGCGCGGGCCGGCCGCCAGGCCGCGGCTGCCGTTCAGAACGGCAGCACGATCGGCGGCGCCTCGCCGGCGGGCAGGGCGCGGTCGCGGCCGTCGGCCTTGGCCCGGTAAAGGGCCGCGTCGGCGCTGCGCAGCAGGTCGTCGGGGCTGGCGCCGTCGGCCGGGCGCACGCTGGCCGCACCGATGCTGACGGTGACCGCATCGCCCACGCTGGAGGCGCGGTGCGGCATGGCGCAGGCGCGGATCCCGGCCACCATGCGCTGCGCGCGGTCCAGCGCCGCCTCGGCGTCGCAGTCGCGCAGCAGCACCGCGAACTCCTCGCCACCGTAGCGCGCCACAAGGCCTTCGCCGGGACCGACCATGTCGGCCAGGCGGTTGGCCACCGCGACCAGGGCGGTGTCGCCGCCGAGGTGGCCGTAGCTGTCGTTGTAGGCCTTGAAGTCGTCCACGTCGACCAGCAGCACCGCCAGCGGCGCGTCGCGGTTGGCGTGGTCGTTCCAGGCCTCGCGCAGGCGGCGGTTGAACTCGCCGCGGTTGGGGATGCCGGTCAGGGCGTCGCTGGCGGCGATCCGGCGCAGGCGCTCGTTGGCCTCGCGCAGGGCCTCGGTGCGCAGCGCCACCTCGCGGGTCAGCTCGCGTTCGCGGATGCGTGCGGCGCGCAGGCGCAGGCGCACGCCCAGCACCACCAGCCCGGCCAGGGCCAGCAGCGCCAGGCCGCGCACCCACCAGGTCTGGTGCCAGCGCGGCAGCAGGGTGAAGTGCAGGCTGGCGCCCTCCATGTTCCACACCCCGTCGTTGTTGCTGGCCACCACCCGGAACACGTAGTCGCCCGGCGGCAGGTTGGTGTAGTGGGCGCGGCGCATGTTGCCGGCCTCGTTCCAGCCGCGGTCGAAGCCCTCCAGCCGGTAGCGGTAGCGCACCGCCGTCGGCGCCACGTAGCTCATCGCCGCGTAGTGCAGTTCCAGGCGCTCGACCCCGGGGGCGAGGCGCGGCGCCCCCTCCGGATCCACTTCCACGCCGTCCACCAGCAGGCGCTCCACCGTTACCGGCGGCGGCTGCGGGTTGCCCTGCATGCGCCCGGGATCGACCAGCACCAGGCCCTTGGCGGTGCCGAACCACATGCGGCCGTCGGCGGTGCGCCCGGCCGGGGTCTGCGAGGCGCCGTTGCCCTGGGCGTTGAGCATGCCGTCGGCGGTGCCGAACCACTGCGGCGCGACCTTGCGCGCATGTCCGCGGTCCAGCGCCGCCAGGTCGGAGCGCGCGATGCGGCCGATGCCGCGGTTGGAGCTGAACCAGAAGTTGCCGTCGCCGTCGTCCAGCAGCGCGAACACCGCATCGCCGTGGAAGCCGGCGTCTTCGGCGTAGCGGGTGGCCACGCCGCGGCGGACATGGACGATGCCGTTGCCGGTGCCCAGCCACAGGCTGCCGTCCTCGCCGGGATGGAAGGCGAACACGCTGCCGGACAGGCCGCCGACGCCGCAGTCGTCCAGGCGCCCGCCCTGCAGGCAGCGCAGGCCGCTGCGCAGGCCGATCCACAGGCGGCCGTCCGGATCCTCGTACAGCGAGCGCACGTCGTCGCCGCGGGTGGGCTCGGCCACGTGCACCTGGCCGCCGTCGATCCGGGCCACGCCCTGCAGGGTGCCGACCCACATGCCGCCGGCCCGCGCCGGGGCGAACGCGAACACGATGGTCCCGGGCAGGCCGTGGCCGATGCTGAAGTGGCGGGCGCGGCCGGCGCGGTCGAAGCGGATCACGCCTTCGGTGCCGCCGACCCACAGCTGCCCGGCCGCGTCGCCGAGGATGGCGCGCACCAGCTGGCTCGGCAGCTGCCGGTTGTAGGCCTCCGCCGGCTCCAGGTACGGCTCGCGGTAGCGCGCCAGGCCGCCGCCATCGGTGCCGATCCAGAGCGTGCCATCGGCGGCCGGGTGCACCGCGCGCACCGCGTTGGAGGCCATCGGCGCGGTGATGGTGACCAGCTTGGACTGGCTCAGCCGGTGCACGCCGCTGGAGGTGGTGCCGATCCAGAGGTTGCCCTCGCGATCCTCCAGCATCGAGCGCACGGTCTCGCCGTGCAGGCCCTGGAGGCTGTCGTCGCAGAAGAAGTCGGCGGCGGTCAGGCGGCACAGGCCGGCGCCCAGCGGCGCGAACCAGACCGTGCCCTCGCGGTCGCCGTAGAGGGTGTAGATGCGGCTCTGGTCCAGCGCGGCGATGCGCCGCTCGCGGTGGAAGCGGCCGTCGCGGAAGTAGGCCGGGCCGTTCTGGGTGCCGACCCAGGCGGTGCCGGAGGCGTCCATCGTCAGGCTGTAGACGGCGTTGGAGGGCAGGCCGTCGTGGGCGTCGTACAGGCGCGCGCCGCTCCCGTCCCCGGCCCAGTGCACCACGCCCACGCCGTCGGCGGCGATCCACACGCCGCCGGCCGGGTCGGCGACGATGGCGCGGTAGAAGCCGCGCGGCGGGAAGCCTTCGGCGTCGCCCAGCAGCCGCGCATCGCCGTCGGCGATCCGGACCACGCCCAGGTTGGTGGTCACCCACAGCGCGCCGCCGGCATCGGTGACGATGCCGAACACGCTGTCGGCGCCCTGCGGCAGCGCCACCTGGCGCAGCTGGTTGCCGCGGCGGTGGTAGAGACCGCCGTTGAGCGTGCCCACCCACAGGCCCTGGTCGCCGTCGCTGGCCACGGCGGTGATGGCCGAGCTCTGCAGTACCGGTGCGTTGCGCGGCTCGAAGGTGTCGAAGCCCTGGCCGCTGTGCCGCGCCAGGCCGGCGTAGGTGGACAGCCAGATGGTGCCGTCGGCGTGCTGGGCGATGCCGAGCACGGTGCCCTGCGGCAGCTGGTTCTCGTACCAGACGTGGGTGAACTGGCCGATCGGCCGGTCCGGGGCGAGGGCTTGGACCGGCGGCGCCGCAAGCAGCGCGGCGAAAGCGCAAGCCCCGAGCGCGAGGGCGCGCCCGGGCTTACGCAGCGGTGCAACTCCGGGCATCGGTCCCCCTAACCGGTCGGTGCGCGGATATTAGCAGTGCGTCACATCCTGCGCTGCGCGACCAAAGGCGTACGGACCCGTGTGGTGGGGGCTGGCAGGGCGGGGCGGCTCAGCCGCGGATGGCCGCCTTGATCTTCGCCACGTCGATCCGGCGCATGGTCATCATCGCCGCGAAGGCGCGCCGGGCCACGCCGGGGTCCGGGCTGTTGATCGCCTCGAGCAGCACCCGCGGGGTGATCTGCCAGGACACGCCCCAGCGGTCCTTGCACCAGCCGCATTCGCTCTCCTGGCCGCCGTTGCCGACGATGGCGTCCCAGTAGCGGTCGGTTTCGGCCTGGTCGGCGGTGGCGATCTGGAACGAGAAGGCCTCGGTCTGCTTGAAGTGCGGGCCGCCGTTGAGGCCAACGCAGGGCAGGCCCAGCACGGTGAACTCCACGGTCAGCACGTCGCCGGCCTTGCCGGAGGGGAAATCGGCCGGGGCGCGGAAGATCCGGCCGACCGAGCTGTCGGGGAAGACGCTGGCGTAGAAACGCGCGGCCTCGAGGGCGTCGCGTTCGTACCACAGGCAGATTGTGTTGCGCGCAACCATGGTGATGTCTCCTGCAGGGGCGGGCCACTCGCCGCGCGGCGCCTGGCGGCCGCCGCGCGGTGATCTCTTCCTGTACGTCGTCCGGCGCGGCCCGGAATCGACACCCGGACGGTGGAGGCGTGTCCTCGCCATGCCGCCCCGTGCACGCCGGGATCCGGGGCTTTCGGGGACTGCCACGCGGCAGGGGGCGTAGCCCCGGTGTCCAGGCGGCCGTGGCTTCAACTCTTCGGGTCCAGCCGCAGCAGCCAGCCCTGGCCGTCGCGGGTGCCGTCCTCCAGCAGCCAGATGGTGCCGTCCGGACCCTGTTCGACTTCGCGGATGCGGCGGCCCATGTCGAAGCGTTCGGCCTCGCGGGCGTCGGTGCCGTCAAATGCGATCCGCACCAGCGACTTCGACGACAGGCCGCCGATCAGGCCCGAGCCCTTCCAGCCCGGATAGCGGTCGCCGCTGTAGATCACGAAGCCGGCCGGCGAGATCACCGGGTTCCAGCTCACCGCCGGGGCGTGGAATTCCGGCCGGGTGTCGTGGTCGGGGATGGGCTTGCCATCGTAGTGGTCGCCGTTGGAGACGACGGGATATCCGTAGTTGTCGCCGCGCTCGATCAGGTTGAGCTCGTCGCCGCCCTTGGGGCCCATCTCGTGCGCCCACAGCCGGCCCTCGCCGTCGAAGGCCACGCCGAGGATGTTGCGGTGGCCCAGGGTCCACACCTGCGCGGCCACGCTGCCCTGGTCGGCGAACGGATTGTCGGCCGGCACGCTGCCGTCGTCGTCGAGCCGGATCATCTTGCCCAGGTTGGTCTTCATGTCCTGGGCCGGATCGAACTTCTGCCGCTCGCTGGAGCTGATCCACAGCTTGCCGTCGCTGCCGAAGGCGATGCGCTGGCCGAAGTGGCCCTGGCCGCTGACCTTCGGTTGCTGGCGCCAGATCACCTGCAGCCCGTCGAGCCTGCCGCCGCCGTCCTGGTCCAGCACCAGCCTCGCCCGGGCCACGGCCGCGCCCGCGGTGCCGCCTTCGCCGGCCTCGCTGTAGCTGATGTAGACCAGCTGGTTCCCGGCAAAGCCCGGATGCAGGACCACGTCGGCAAGTCCGCCCTGGCCGCCATGCGCCACCTTCGGTACGCCGGCGACCGTGCCCAGCTTGCCGCTGGCCGGATCGAACAGGCGCAGGTTGCCCGCCATCTCGGTCACCAGCAGGCGGCCGTCAGGCAGGAAGGTCATGGCCCAGGGCGAGTCGAAGCGCTGCACTTCGGCGACCGCGAACGGTGCGTTGGCCAGCGCCACCCGGGCCTGCGGCGCGGCCTGCGCCGGTGCGACCAGGGCAACGGGAGCGCTGGCCAGCAGCCCCAGGGTCGCGGCCAGGGCGAGCGGGATCCGGGTCGATTTCATGGCGTCTCCTTGCATGCGGAAGTGGCGGCCACCGTAGCCGGCGCAACCTTGGGCGAGTGTCAACGCCAGCGCCCTCGCAGCTGCATTCGCCCCCAGGCCACCGTTGCGCGGAACTGCCCGCCCTCTCGCCAACCCCTCCCGCGAAGGGTTGGGGGCTCCAGGGACGTGGCGCTCAGCCGTGGCGTTTGTCGGAGACGATGGCGCCGTCGACCAGGGAGATGGTGCGGTCGCAGGTCCCGGCCAGGCGCGGGTCGTGGGTCACCACCAGCACCGCGCAACCGGACTGCTCGTTGAAGCGGCGCAGCAGGGCGAACACGTCGGCGGCGGTCCTGGTGTCCAGGTTGCCGGTGGGCTCGTCGGCCAGCAGCAGCGAAGGGCGGGTGACCAGGGCGCGGGCGATCGCCACGCGCTGCTGCTGGCCGCCAGAGAGCTGGTCCGGGCGGCGGTCGGCGAACTTCTCCAGGCCGACGTCGGCCAGCAGGCCGCGGGCGATGTCCACGATCTCCGGTGTCGGCTTGCCGTTGGCCACCATCCATGGCATGAGCACGTTCTCCAGCGCGGTGAACGCGCCGATCAGGTGGTGGAACTGGAAGACGAAGCCGATGTGGCGGCCGCGCAATGCGGTGCGCGCCTCGTCGTCCATCTCCCGCGTCGGCTGCCCGCCCAGGTACAGCTCGCCGGCGGTGGGCGAGTCGAGCAGGCCAAGCAGGTTGAGCAGGGTGCTCTTGCCCGAGCCGGACGGGCCGACCAGGGCGGCAAAGTCGGCGCTGTCCAGGCGCAGGTCGATGCCGTGCAGCACCTCGACCTCGTTCGGCTTGCCGATGTTGTAGGACTTGCGCAGCCCTTCCAGGCGCAGGACCTCGCGCGGCTCAGGCATGGCGGATCGCCTCCACCGGGTCCAGGCGCGAGGCGCGCCAGGCTGGCACCAGCGCCGCGCCGGTGCCGGCCAGGGTGGCCAGTGCCATTGCCGCCGGCACCAGGATCGGCGGCAGGTCGATGGTGAACAGCTTCGGCCCGAACGTATTGAACGCGGCCGCCAGGCCCCAGCCGGCCAGCGCGCCGATCGCCGAGCCGGCCAGGCCCAGCACCGCGCCCTGGACCAGGAACACCTGCAGCATCTGCCGCCGGCGGGTGCCCATGGCGCGCAGGATGCCAATCTCGCGGGTGCGCTGGGCCACGCTCACCGCCAGCACGCTGGCGATGCCCAGCGCCACCGAGATGGCGACGAAGAAGCTGATTATGCGCGTGGACATGCTCTGCGAGGCCAGCGCGTTCATCAGCTGGGCATTGGTCTGCATCCAGCTCTCGGCCTTCAGCCCGGTCAGGCCGTTGATGCGCGCGGCCATGCGGTCGGCGGCGAACACGTCCTCCACGGTCACGTCGATCACGGTGACGCCGCCAGGCAGGGCCAGCAGCGACTGCGCCTGCTTGAGGTCCAGGTAGACGTAGCGTGCGTCCAGCTCGCGCACGCCCAGCTCGAAGATGCCGGCCACGTTGATCACCGCCTCGCGGCCGTTGCCGGCGTCCAGGCGCAGCTTGCCGCCGGTGCGCAAGCCCAGGTCCTCGGCCAGCTTGCGGCCGACCACGCCGTTGCCGGAGCCGACGTCCAGCCTGCCCTCGACCATGTTCTCGTGCAGCGGGATCACCCGCAGGTAGCGCGCCAGGTCGATCCCGACCAGGGCCACCGATTCGGTGGCATCGCCGCGGCGGCCGAACGCCGGGCCCGAGACCACCGGCGAGACCGCGGTGACGCCCGGCAGGCGCCCGATCACGTCGCGCACCTGCAGCCAGTTGTCGATCGGGCGCAGCGCCTGCGGGCGCGGGTCCTCCAGCACCAGTTGCAGCGTTCCCGGCTGCGCCGGCGCCAGCAGGTTGACCTCGCACGGCGCTTCCACCCGCACGTGCGCCTGCGTGCCCAGGGTGCGTTCGATGAGGTTCTGCTGCAGCCCGGAGATCAGCGCGGTGACGAACACGATCACCGCCACGCCCACCGCGATCCCGCACAGGATCAGTAGCGACTGCGCGCGTCCCTGGCGCAGGAAGCGCATGGCGATGGTGGCCTCGATCCACATGCTCAGCCGGCGCCACCTTGCACGGCGGCGGGCAGGGCGCGGTCCTCGCCCTCCGTGGCGGCCGGCTGCGGGGCGGGCAGGGGTTGCGCGCGCAGGCGCACGCGCGCACCGTCGCGCGGGAGTTCCGCCGGATCCAGCGCGCCGGCGGCCAGCACCCGGTCGCCGGCGGCCAGGCCTTCGACGATCTCGGTCATTGCAAGGCCGCGCAGGCCGAGCGCCACCGGCACGCGCTGCACGCGGCCGCCGCGCACGCGCAGCACCTCGGCGCGGCTGGCGCCTGGCTCGTTGCCGAGCAGGGCGTCGTTGGGCACGGCCAGGGCGTTGTCGCGGCGGCCGGTGAGGATGGTCGCGGTGACGGTCATGTCCTGGCGCACGAAGTCGGCGGCCGGATCGATGCGCAGGCGCACGTCCACGGTGCCGCGCGCCGGGTCGATGCCGGGGGCGATGTGGTACACGGTGGCGGCGAACGGGCGGCCGGGGAAGGCGTCGGCCACGCAGGTCGCAGGCTGGCCGGTCTCGAGCAGGGCCAGGTTCTTCTCGTCCAGCGGCAGCAGGATCTCGCCGGGCGCATCGGCCGCGATCTCCAGCAGCACCTGGCCCGGGGTGACGGTGTCGCCGGGCTCGACCTGGCGGGCCAGCACCGTGCCGGCCACGGTGGCGCGGATCACC
>NZ_ALIP01000005.1:0-4554 GCF_000283075.1 Pseudoxanthomonas sp. GW2 | reverse complement strand
CGCGGGCAAGGCGCTGGTCCAGGCCCTCGTAGAGCCGGGCCACCAGCGGCGCCAGGTCGCGCTCGCACAGCTTGATCAGCACCAGGCGCACTTCCGGCGCCAGCTCGCAGGCGGCGAAGGCCTGGTGCACGGCCACGCCGATGTGCTCGGGGCCGATCGGGTTGCTGTCAGCGTCCAGCACCTCGCCCCCGGCCACCCAGGCCAGGCGGCGCTCCAGCCGGGCCAGCACGTCCTTGCATTCGCGCTGCAGGGCGGCGGCCAGGTTGCGCACCGCCAGGCGCGATTCCAGCTCCTGCTCGGAGACCAGGCTCAGCCCGCCCTGCTGCCCGGACAGGGCGCCCTCGGCCGACAGCGGCTCGCCTTGCTCCAGCGCGCGCCAGGCACGGGCCAGGTGCTCGCGGAAGCGCACGGCGATCTCCTCGCGCCGGCGGCGCAGCTCGCGCATGCCGTCCAGGAACAGCAGCTGCGAGGAGCCGGCGCGCTCGGCGCGGTCGAACAGCACGTCGTCGTAGCGCGCCACCGCCACCGCGAAGGCCTCGCCCAGCGCCGGCAGGAAGGCTTCCTTCGCCTGCGCGAGCAGCGCGGCATCGGGGGCCTTCAGGCGGTGGAACTCGGCTTGGGCTGGACTCATGCGCGTGGGGCTCCGGCACGAAGGCGGAGGACATTACGAATGGGGGGCGGCTCCCTACCGCTCCTGCATCGTACGTCCTGCTTCCGCGAAGCAACCGTGATCGGGTCGGCAATTCGCGGCTGGCGGTCAGGACTTTAACAGCAGTGGCGGCTCCTGCCTGCGGTGCCGCGCCCACGCCGCCCACGCGCCCCGGCCTCCCGCGCCGGCTCACCTATAATCAATGACTTCGGCAACATACGCCGCCGCCGCGGCCAGGAGTCCATGCCCACTTTCCCCAGCCTGGAGGCGCTGGACCAGCGCCGTTCCGTCCCGTCCATGCAACTGGGCGAGCCCGGTCCCGACGAGGCCACCCTGCTGCGCATGCTGGCATCGGCGGTGCGGGTGCCCGACCACGGCAAGCTGGTCCCGTTCCGCTTCCTGCGCATTGCCGGCGACGCGCGCCACGCGCTGGGCGAGTTCGTCGCCGCGCGCGCGTTGCAGCGCGATCCGCAGGCACCGCCGGCGGCGGTGGAGAAGGACCGGATGAGGTTCTCCCGCGCCCCGCTGGTGGTGGCGGTGGTCGCCCGCCTCCAGGCCGGGCACAAGGTGCCCGAGCAGGAACAGCTGCTGAGTGCCGGCTGCGCCTGTTTCGCCCTGCTGCAGGCCGCCCAGGCCATGGGCTTCGGTGCGCAGTGGCTGACCGCGTGGATGGCCTACGACCCGGAGGTGGCGCGGGTGCTGGGGCTGGCGGCGAACGAGCGCATCGTCGGCTTCGTCCACATCGGCACGCCACAGGCCGAGGCGCCGGAACGCCCGCGTCCGGATCCCCGCGCCCTGCTGTCGGACTGGGCGCCGTGAGCGCCGCCGGGCCAGGCCTGCCCGCCTCCGCGGTGCCCGCGCCGCGGCCGCCGCTTTACCTGGTCGACGCCAGCCTGTACGTGTTCCGCGCCTGGCATTCGATGCCCGATGCCTTCCGCGACGCCCAGGGCTGGCCGACCAACGCGGTGCACGGCTTCGCCCGCTTCCTGCTGGAGCTGCTGGAACGCGAGCGCCCGGGGCACATCGCCATCGCCTTCGACGAGGCGCTGGACAGCTGTTTCCGCCACCGCATCTACCCGGCCTACAAGGGCAACCGCGAGCCGGCGCCGGAGGAACTGCGCCGCCAGTTCGCGCACTGCAAGGCGCTTTGCGCGGCGCTGGGCCTGGCGGTGCTGGCGCATACCGAATACGAGGCCGACGACCTGATCGGCAGCGCCCTGCACCGGGCGCGGCCGGCGGGCTTCCGCGGGGTGATCGTCTCGGCCGACAAGGACCTGTCGCAGCTGCTGGGCGAGCACGACGAGCAGTGGGACTTCGCCCGCGGCCAGCGCTGGGGCGCGGCCGGGGTGAAGGCGCGCCACGGCGTACATGCGCACCAGATCGCCGACTACCTGGCCCTGACCGGCGACGCGGTGGACAACATCCCCGGCGTGGGCGGCATCGGCGCCAAGACCGCGGCGGTGCTGCTATCCCACTTCGGCAGCCTGGACGCGCTGCTGGAGCGGGTCGACGAGGTTGCCTTCCTGCGCCTGCGTGGCGCCGCCCAGGTCGCGGCGCGGCTGCGCGAGCAGCGCGAGCTGGCACTGCTGTTCCGCCAGCTGACCACCATCGCCTGCGATGCGCCGCTGGACTACGCCGTCCCGGCCACGCCGCGCGGGGCGGCCGATCCGGAGATGCTGGACGGGCTGGCCACGGCGCTGCGCTTCGGGCCGATGACCCGGCGCCGGCTGCGGATCGCCGCCGGGCTGGGGGAGCCGGCGCCGGCCTGGAGCGACGGCGCCCCGGCCTGAGCGCGGCTGACGCGCGGGCGCCGACGGCTTAGGATCGGGCGCATGGACACCACCGACAAGGACGCCCCGCGCGTCGTCTACGAGGGCCGCTACCAGCGCATGGTCGTGCGCGGGACGTGGGAGTACTCCGAACGCACCCACGCCGGCGGGCTGGCCGCGATCATCCTCGCGGTGACGCCGGAGGACCGGATCCTGTTCGTGGAACAGTTCCGGGTGCCGCTGCAGGCGCGCACGATCGAGATGCCGGCCGGCCTGGTCGGCGACATCGATGCCGGCGAATCGATCGAGGCCTCGGCGATCCGCGAGCTGGAGGAGGAGACCGGCTGGACCGCCGAGCGCGCCGAGGTGCTGATGATCGGCCCCACCTCCTCCGGGGCCAGCAGCGAGAAGGTCGCGTTCGTGCGTGCCACCGGCCTGCGCAAGGTCGGCGAGGGCGGCGGCGACGGCACCGAGGACATCACCGTCCACGAGGTCCCGCGCGCCACCGCCGCGGCCTGGCTGGTGCGCAAGATGGGCGAAGGCTACGAGCTGGACTCCAAGCTCTGGGCCGGGCTGTGGATGATCGAGCATGAACTCGACGGCACCCCGCGTGCCCCCTGACGGCCGGCACGCCACGCTGCTGCAGGCCGGCGACCCTGCGCCGCTGGAGCTGCTGCGCCCCGACGGGACCTCGCCCTGGCTGTTCGTGGTCGACCATGCCGGCCAGGCGATCCCGCGCGCGCTGGGCGACCTGGGCCTGCCGCCGGGCGAGATCGACCGCCACATCGGCTGGGACATCGGCATCGCCGGGGTCGCGCGGCGGCTGGCGGAACTGCTGGACGCCTGGACCATCCTGCAGCCGTACTCGCGCCTGGTGATCGACTGCAACCGGCCGCTGCAGTCGCCGACCTCGATCGTCGAGGCCAGCGACGGTACCCCGGTGCCGGCCAACCTGGGCCTGGACGAGGCCGCCCGCGCCGCGCGCCAGCGCGCGATCTTCCAGCCCTACCACGCACGCATCGCCGCTGCCCTGGACCAGCGCGCGGCCCAGGGCCGCCCGACCCTGCTGGCCACCCTGCACAGCTTCACCCCGTCGATGGCCGGCTTCGACCGCCCCTGGCACTGCGGCGTGCTCTACCACCGCCACACCGCCCTGCCCCACGCCATGCTCGCGGCGCTGCGCGCCGAGGGCGACCTGGTGGTCGGCGACAACCAGCCTTATGCGGTCACCGCGACCAGCGACTACGCGATCCCGGTGCACGGCGAGGCGCGCGGACTGCCGAACGTGGAACTGGAGATCCGCCAGGACCTGATCGCCGACGAGGACGGACAGCTGCTGTGGGCGCAACGGCTGGCGCGGATCTTCGCCGCACTGGCGCCGCGCTTTGCCGGCTGAACCGGCCGCAACGCCAGCCACGCCCGGCGGGAAAGCGTTTCCATCCGGGTCGTCCAAGCCGCCGCGGTTCCGGCATACTCGGTCGGCCAACCTGTTTCACCGAGTCACCATGCCAGGCCACCGCTTCCTTCCTCCGCTCGCCCTGCTGGCCCTGCTGACCGGCTGCGCCATGGGACGTGGCGTGCCGGAACGTTCGGCTTTCGAGACCTTCGAGTCCGCCAACACCTACTCGCGCAGCTTCGACCATTCCCCGGCGCAGACCTGCGAGGCCGCGCGCCGCGCCCTGCTCAGCCAGGGCTTCGTGGTCGGCCGCGCCGAGGCCGACGTGGTCGAGGCACGCAAGTACTTCCAGCACGACGACAACCACGAGCAGGTGGAATTCCGCGCCGTGTGCATGCCGCAGCTGCGCGGCGAGCAGCAGACGGTGGTGTTCGTGAACGCGGTCCAGGACCGCTACGTGCTCCGCCGCAGCAATACCTCCGCCAGCCTGGGCGTGAGCGCGCTAGGCTCGGTCTCGCTGCCGATCGGCTCGATCGAGGATTCGCTGGTCAAGGTGGCCAGCGAGACCCTGCAGGATTCCAACTTCTACAAACGCTTCTTCGCCGTGCTCGAGCGCTTCCTGCCGGAGGAGATCGAGCGCCCCGCGCGGCCGGCGGCGCAGACCCAGCCGATGCTGTTCCCGGTGCAGCAGTACCCGCAACCGACCCCGGGCGAGCTGATGCCGGGCGTGCGGATCGAGG
>NZ_ALIP01000004.1:0-13839 GCF_000283075.1 Pseudoxanthomonas sp. GW2 | reverse complement strand
AATCCCGAATCCCGAATCCCGAATCCCGAATCCCGAATCCCGAAAAAAAGGCCGGCCGCCTGCGCGACCGGCCTTTGTCCTGTACGCGCGAGCGGATCAGCGCGAGGCCATCGGCGGGCGGGCCTGCATCATGCGGTCGCGGGTGGCCTTGAACGGGTTGCCCTCGTACCAGTTGGGCCAGCGGTCCCCGGCGGCCAGTTCGCGGCCCACGCCGTACAGCGCCTCCAGGTCCTCGACCACGCCGTCCAGGTTCCAGGACGGATCGAACTCGTCCGAGGGCTGGTGGTAGTTGCGCGCATAGGCCTCGGCCGCCTTCTTGCCCGCGGCCTTGCCACCCTCGCGCAGGTCGCCGCCACCCTTGGCGTACAGCGCCGGGACGCCGGCCTTGGCGAAGTTGAAGTGGTCGGAGCGGAAATAGAAGCCGCCCTGGACCGCGGCCTCGCCTTCCAGGCGGCGGCCCTGCATCGCCGCGATCGGCTTGAGGATGTCCTCCAGCTCCGAGCTGCCGATGCCGGTGACCACGAAGTCGCGCGAGCGCCCGGCCACGGACATCGCGTCCAGGTTGATCACGCCGGCGATCTTCTCCAGCGGGAAGGTCGGATGGGCGACGTAGTACTTGGAGCCCAGCAGGCCGGATTCCTCAAGGGTCACCGCCAGGAACACCACCGAGCGCTCCGGGCGCGGCTCCTGCTGGGCGAAGGCCTCGGCGATCTCGAGGATGCCGGCCACGCCGGTGGCGTTGTCCACCGCGCCGTTGTAGATGGTGTCGCCCTCGCCCTCGTGCTTGCCGAGGTGGTCCCAGTGGGCCATGTACAGCACCGCCTCGTCGGCGCGGCTGGCACCCGGCAGCACGCCGACCACGTTGCGCGAGGTCTTGCGGGTGGTGCTGCTGTTGAGATCCACCGACAGGCGCGCCTTCAGCGGCACCGGCTTGAAGCCGGGTCGGCTGGCGGCGCGGTATGCTTCGTCCAGGTCCAGGCCGGCGCTGGCGAACAACTGGCGGGCGACGTCGGCGGTGATCCAGCCCTGCACCGGCAGGCGCGGATCCGGATCGTCGCTGGAGGGCAGGTCGTACTGCGGGCCGGACCAGGAATTCTTCACCACGTCCCAGCCGTAGCTGGCGCCGGCGGTGTCGTGCACGATCAGGGCGGCGGCCGCGCCCTTGCGCGCGGCTTCCTCGAACTTGTAGGTCCAGCGGCCGTAGTAGGTCATCTTGCGGCCGTCGAACAGCTTCTCGTCGTTGACGTGGAAGCCCGGGTCGTTGACGAACATCACCACGGTCTTGCCGGTCCAGTCCTGGCCGGCGTAGTCGTTCCAGTCGCGCTCCGGCGCGTCCACGCCGTAGCCGACGAACACCATCTCGCTGTCGCGCACCGAGACCTGCGGCTCCCCGGTGCGGGTGCCGACCACCATGTCGGTGCCGAAGGCCAGGTCCATCGCGCCCCCGGAGGTCGTGATCGCCAGGCGGGTGGACGGATCGGCCGTGGTTTCCACCATCGGCACTTCCTGGAAGAAGCTGTCGCCGTTGCCCGGCTGCAGCCCGATGCGCTGCATCTGCGCGCGGATGTACTCGACCGTGCGCTCCTCGCCGGCCGAGCCCGGGCCGCGGCCCTCGAACTCGTCGGAGGCCAGGGTGCGGACCAGCTCGGCGAAGTCGGCGCCGGTAATCGCCGGCTCGAACGCGTGGTCCGAGGCGGGCGCGGGAACGGGAGCGACGGCGTCGGGCTTGGCGGCCGCGTCGTCGTCCTGCCTGCCGCAACCGGCCAGCAGGAGCGCGCCAACGGCGACGCCGATCAGGGGCTTGCGGAACATCGGAACTCCTCGCGGACAGCGGAAGCCCGATTCTAGGGCAAGCGTGCCGGGGTTGCCGGCACGCCGCGCGCGCTCAGTCCTCCGGCGCGGTGTCGGTGTCGAACACCACCGGGTCGGCGCCGGTGACCGGACCGGTGCGGGCACTGCGGTGCACGTACAGGCGCACCTCGCGCTCGAACTTCAGCGGGCCCTGGACCACCGCGCGCGGGCCGATCACCACCCGCGGCTTGCGCTTGGGCGCGGACTGGAACCAGCCGCTGCTGCGCTTGATGCTGAGGCTGCCGGACACCATCGAGCCGATGCCGACGGTGACGTCGCCGTTGACCGTCTCGATGTCGCCGCGCAGCTGGGTCTCGACCAGCCCGATGGCGCCGTTGACGGTCTCGATGTCGCCGGCCACGGTGCTGCCGCGGTCGACGAACACGCTGCCGTTGACGGTCTCGATGCCGCCGGAGGCTTGCACGTTGCGGCCGACGCGGATCGCGCCGTTGACCGTGTCCAGGCTGCCGACGCGGGCGTTGGCGCCGACCTTGATGCTGCCGTTGACGGTGCTGGCGTCGCCGGTCTGGGCGCCGTCGCCGATGCTGATGCTGCCGTTGACGGTGTCCAGCTCACCGTAGACGGTGCCGGCGGCGACCTCGATGCTGCCGTTGACCTTGCTGATGTCCTCGGCCGCCCAGGCCGCGGGCATGGCCAGCAGCAGGCAGAGGGCGATGGCGGGGAAGCGGGACTGGGCCATGGCGGGCCTCCTTTCACGTCTGTACGCGCCATGGGACCACGCTTGGCTACAATCCGCACCTGTCTGAAGTCACTGGATCTTCCAGGCGTGCCCCATCCGCGCGAGCGTCGCCAAGCCCCCGGGCCAGGACCCCAACGCAGCCGCGGTGCATGGCGCTGCCTGCCCATGGCCGCGGCGCTGGCGCTGGCCTGCGCCGGCCTGCTGCAGGCGCAGGAGCGGCGCGACCCGGGCTCGGCCGAGCGCGAACTGCGCAAGGTGCGCGCCGAGCTGCAGGAAATCGCGCGCGAGCGGCGCCGGCTGGAAGGCCAGCGTGGAGACGCCGCCACCCGCCTGCGCCGGGCCGAGGAACAGCTGGGCCGCACCGCGCGCGAACTGGCCGAGACCGAGGCCGCGCTGCAGCGCGAAACCGAGGCCCTGGCCGACCTGGAGCGGCGCCGCGACCAGCTGCGGGCCGGGCAGGAGCAGGGCCGCCGGCGCCTGGCCGAACTGCTGCGCGCGTCCTATGCGCTGGGCGGGCAGGCGCCACTGAAGCTGCTGCTGTCGCAGGATCGCGCCGCCGATGCGCAGCGGGCGCTGGCCTACCACCGCTATGCCCAGCGCGAGCACGCGCGCCAGGTGCAGGCGCTGTCGGCCTCGCTGGCGGAACTGGCCACGGTGGAGGAAGGCATCGCCCAGCGCCGTGCCGAGCTGGAGGCGCTGCGCGCCAGCCAGCAGGAAACCCTGGCCGCGCTGCGCCGCGACCGCGGCCAGCGCGCTGCGCTGCTGGCCGAGCTGGACAGCCGCTACCAGGACCGCCAGGCGCGCGAGAAAGCCCTGGGCCAGGATGCCAAGGCGCTGGAGCAGCTGCTGAAGAACCTGCGCGCGGCCGCGGCGCGGGCGGCGGCGGAAAAGCGCGCCGCCGAGCAGCGTGCGCGCGAGCAGGCACGGCAGTCGGCGCAGCGCGGCGAGGCGGCCAAGCCGCGCGGCCCGGTCGCGGCCGCCGCGCCGCCGCCCAAGGTGGGCGGCCTGGGCTGGCCGGCCAGCGGCGACCTGCTGGCGCGCTTCGGCGGCAAGCTGCCGGACGGACGCACCAGCAACGGCGTGCTGATCGGCGCCGCCGCCGGCGCGCCGGTGACCGCGGTGGCCGACGGCACCGTGGTGTTCTCCGAGTGGATGACCGGCTACGGCCTGATCCTGATCATCGACCACGGCAATGGCTACATGAGCCTGTACGCGCACAACGACACCCTGCTGCGCGACGTGGGCGCGCGCGTGCGCAAGGGCGAGCAGGTGGCGCGGGTCGGCAGTTCCGGCGGCCATGGCCGGCCGGCGCTGTACTTCGAACTGCGCCGCGACGGCAAGCCGGTGGACCCGTCGGCCTGGCTGCAGCGCCGCTGAGGGTTCAAGCGGCATTTACAGCGCGCTGCAGCATAATCGGGCTGCGCGCACCGTCCGCGCGCGTGGAGTCGTCGATGCGTCCAGCCCCCGCCGTCCTGTCCCTGTTGCTGCTGCTTGCCGCCTCGCCCGCCGTCCCGGCCCAGGAGGCGGCCGAGCCGGCGCCGCCGACGCAACCGCAGGACGCGCCCGCGCCCGCGGATCCGGCGCAGGACGCCGACGCCCCGGTGCCGGCGGCCGACGATCCGGACGCGGCCGACCCCAGCGGCTCGAGGATCCCGCTGGCGGAGATCCAGCGCTACGTCGCGGTGTACCGCGCGATCAAGGAGGCCTACGTCGACCCGGTCGACGACCGCTTCCTGATGCAGTCGGCGATCGAGGGCCTGCTGATGGACCTGGACCCGCACAGCGCCTACCTGGACAAGGCCGAGTCCGATTCCTTCGACGAGCAGACCACCGGCGCCTACGAGGGCATCGGCGTGGAGCTGCAGCAGCAGCAGGACCGCACGCTGAAGGTGGTGGCGCCGATCGACGGCACCCCCGCCGCGCGCGCGGGCGTGCTGGCCGGCGACGTGATCGTGGCCATCGACGGCAAGCCGATCGCCCAGGTCGAGGGCAGCGAACCGCTGCGCGGCCCGGCCGGCAGCAAGGTCACCATCACCATCCTGCGCGAGGGCCGCGAGCGGCCGTTCGACATCGAGATCCAGCGCGAGACCATCCGCGTCACCAGCGTGCGCAGCCGCATGCTGGAGCCCGGCTACGGCTACGTGCGCCTGAGCACCTTCCAGGCCGATACCGGCGCCGATTTCCGCAAGCACCTGGACGAACTGCAGGCCAAGGCCGGTGGCAGGCTGCGCGGCCTGGTGCTGGACCTGCGCAGCAATCCCGGCGGCCTGCTGACCGCGGCGGTGCAGGTGGCCGACGAGCTGCTCGACAGCGGCGCCATCGTCAGCACCCGCGGCCGGGTGCCGGCCAGCGACACCCGCTTCGACGCCACCGCCGGCGACCGCCTCGGCGGCGCGCCGGTGGTGGTGCTGGTGGACGCCGGTTCGGCCAGCGCCGCCGAGGTCCTGGCCGGCGCGCTGCGCGACAACGGCCGCGCCCGCGTGGTCGGCAGCCGCACCTTCGGCAAGGGCTCGGTGCAGACCCTGCTGCCGCTGGGCAACGGCGATTCGGTCAAGCTGACCACCGCGCGCTACTACACCCCCAGCGGGCGCTCGATCCAGGCCAGCGGCATCGTCCCGGACGTGGAACTGCAGCCGGACCCGAAGCTCACCGGCAGCGACGCGCCGGCGACCGTGGCCGGCACCGTCAGCGAGGCGGCGCTGCCGGGCCACCTGCGCGGCGACGAGGAAGAGGACGAGGGCTACCGCGCCGGCTCGCCGCTGCCCGGCGACGCGCCGATTGCCGCGGCACTGGCGGAACTGAAGAGGCTGGCGGCCACCGCGGCCGTGCCGGGCCCGCGGCGCGACTGAGCGCCGCCGGCCGCGCGCGGCTTCAGCGGTTGGGCTTGGCCGGCAGCGGGAACGGGGTCACCACCTTCTCGCCGGTGGCCGCGTCGCGGATCGCCGACTGGCCCTTCCGCTCCACTTCCTCGACCCGGACGATGCTCTGCATCGGCAGGTGCAGGACCTTGGTGTTGCCGAACTCGTCGCGCAGGCGCTCCTCGGTCGGGTCCACGACCAGGCCCTCGTGCACGTCGAACACCAGCTCGCCCACCTCGGTGAAGCCCCACAGGGCGCTGCTGCCCACGTGGCGGGCATAGAGCTCGTAGACCTTTCCGTGGTTGAGGAAGGTGATCTTGTAGAGCGGCTTGGCCATTGGACTGGATCGATCGTCGAGGGTGGTCCGGGACGGGCTGCAGGATGGGGACGGCCGCGGCGTTTCCAAGGCCCGCCGCTCAATAGCCCTTCTGCCGGCGCATGCGCCGGGCGATGCCGGCGCGCACCACCAGGGCGAACAGCACCCCGAACAGGAAGCCGGCCACGTGCGCGGCCCAGGCCACCGCGCCGAAGGCCGGGCCGATGTAGGCGAACACCACCTGCAGCGCGGCCCAGATGCCGATCAGCAGGAACGCCGGGGCGCGCACGAATTCCAGGAACAGGCCCAGTGGCAGCACCACGCCCAGGCGCGCGCCGGGGAACAGCGCCAGGTAGGCGCCGATCACCGCCGAGACCGCGCCGCTGGCGCCGATCACCGCGCGGTGCGGATCGTCGATCACCACCACCGCGGCCAGGTTGGCGATCGCGCCGCCAGCCAGGAACAGCGCCAGGAAGCGCCAAGGCCCCATCGCGCGCTCGGCCGGCAGGCCGAAGATCAGCAGGAACACCAGGTTGCCCAGCAGGTGGGCCCAGTCCGCGTGCAGGAACAGCGCGGTGAACAGGCGCAATACGCTGCCGTCCTGCAGCGCCGCGATCCATGCGCCCCAGGATGGATCGCCGCTGCCCAGGCCCCGCCCCAGCGCGCCCCAGGCCAGCCACAGGCTGCGCCGCGCCTCGTCCGGACGCCCCAGCATCCACAGGAACGCCAGCCACAGCGCAGCGAACAACAGCGGCGCCGCCCAGCGCGGCGGAGGTTTGCGGCGGGAGGGGAGCGAAACGAACATGCGCGCAACTATCGCCCATCAGCGGCCAGCGTGTCCGCTGCAGTGCGGCATGTTTTGCGGCAGTGCAGCGTTATTTTCGGGTTAAAGGCGTGCTTATATTCCAGTACGGCGTCGTATGTCGGGAGGGGGTATCCGACGATGGCGGGCCCGGGAGGGGCTTCGCCACCGGCGCTGGCGACAACAACAACAGACCAACGTCTTTCCGGAGAAAGCGCAACATGCATTACGCCCACAGCTACACCCGCCTTTCCGTGCTGGCCCTCGGCATCGCCGGCGCGCTGGCCTGCGGCCACGCCCACGCCGCTGCGTTCCAGCTGAAGGAGAACAGCGCCAAGGGCCTGGGTCGCGCCTTCGCCGGCTCGACCAGCGCCTGGGGCGACGCTTCGGTGGTCGCCACCAACCCGGCCTCGATGCGCCTGATCGGCGGCCGCCAGTTCCAGGCCGACCTGGCCGCGATCAGCTTCTCGGCCGACTTCCAGAAGGAAGAGGCCCGCCACGCCGGCGCCGGCGGCATCGGCACCGGCGGCAACGTGTCCGGCGGCAACGGCGGCGACGCCGGCATGATCGCCCCGGTCCCGGCGGCCTATTTCCACGTGCCGTTCGGCGAGAACGAGAACATGCACTTCGGCGTCTCGCTGCAGGTGCCGTTCGGCTTCAAGACCGAGTACGACTCCGACTGGGTCGGCCGCTACCACGGCATCAAGACCGACCTGAAGGCGATCGACCTGGGCGCCTCGTTCTCGTACGACGTCAACCCGTACGTGTCCTTCGGCGCCAGCGTGTTCGTCGAGCACCTGACCATCGAGCTGAGCAGCGCGATCGACTTCGGCACCGCGATCAGCGTCCAGGCCCAGCAGCAGGCCGCCGCGCTGGCCCTGGCCAACGGCGCCACCCCGGCCCAGGCCGCCGCCGCCGCGCAGGACATCGCCCTGCAGCTGGGTGGCCAGGGCGTGGCCCCGGGCCTGGCCGACGGCCGCATGACCATCTCCGGCGACAACAACGCCATCGGCTACGTGCTGGGCACCACGCTCAGCCCGAGCGAGAACACCAACATCGCCTTCAGCTACCGCTCCAAGGTCAAGCACAAGATCACCGGCGGCGATGCCGAGTTCCTGCGTCCGTCCAACCCGGTCGCCAACGGCCTGCTGCCGACCGACCAGTACGTCAACACCTCCGGCCGCGCCACCGTGACCCTGCCGGCCTCGGCCAGCGTCAGCATCACCCACAAGGCCAACGAGCAGTGGACGGTGATGGCCGACATCAGCCGCACCGCCTGGGCCCCGGCGTTCGACCGCGTGACCGTGGACTTCGCCTCGGCGCAGGAGGACGCGCAGCTGGAGTTCGGCTACGACGACACCACCTTCGTGTCCCTGGGCGCCGAGTACCGCCTGTCCCCGACCGTCACCCTGCGTGGCGGCGTGGCCTACGACGAGACCCCGACCACCGACGCCCACCGCGACGTGCGCGTGCCGGACGTGACCCGCAAGTGGCTGTCGTTCGGCATCGGCTGGACCCCGTCGGAGAAGGTGGAATACAACTTCGGCTACACCCACCTGTTCACCACCGACCCGTCGATCAGCCTGGTCTCGCCGACCGGCAGCACCCTCAAGGGCAAGTACGACGTCGGCGGCGACATCCTGGCCGCCTCGATCAACTACAAGTTCTGATCCAGGCATCACGGCGCAACAAGAAGCCCCCGCATCCGCGGGGGCTTTTCTTTTGTGCCGATGCCGCGGCGGCTCAGTAGGGCAGGCCGGCCACGTCCAGCTCGAGCGACCACACCGTGCCGGCGCCGGTGATGTACAGGGTGCGGCGCTGCGGGCCGCCGAAGGCGGCATTGGTGACGTTGGCGTCGACCTTGATCGTGGCCAGGTCCTCGCCCGCCGGCGACAGCACGCGCACGCGCCGGCGCTCGTGCTCGGTCAGGTAGATGTTGCCCAGGCAGTCGATCGCCAGGCCGTCGGGCACGTGGGTGCGGGCCAGGTCGCGGCCCGGCCCCGGCTGCCCGGCCGCGTCCAGCGGGTAGGCGCGCAGCACGCCCTGCTCCCCGCCGCCGGCCACGTACAGGGTGCGGCCGTCCGGCGCCAGGGCGATGCCGTTGGGGTTGGCGATGCTGTCGTCCACCACCGACACCCGGCCGTCGCTGCCCACCCGGTACACGCGGGTCTTCGGCTGCCCGCCGGGCGCGGCCGCGCGCTGGAAGTCCGGGTCGGTGAACCAGATCGTGCCGTCGCTGCCGATCACCAGGTCGTTGGGCGAGTTGAACGGCTGGCCCTCGAACTCGCCGACGATGCGCATGCGCGAGCCGTCGGCCGGGTCGTAGCGCGACAGTTCCTTGCGGTCGTGGGTGGCGGCCACGATCGCGCCGTCGCTGCCCAGGGCCAGGCCATTGCTGCCGCTGTCCTCGATGACGGTCTGCATGCTGCCATCGGCGCCCAGGCGGCGGATGCGCGAGGGGAAGCCCTCGCTGAAGCGGAAGTCGGAGAAATACAGCGCCTCGCCGTTCCAGACCGGGCCTTCGTACAGGCCGTTGGCGCCATCGCCGTTGGCGGCAGGAATGCGCTGCGCCACCAGTTCGCCGGAGGGCGCGGTGCCGGGCTCGCCGCTGCAGTACGGGTTGTGCGTGGCGGCGGTGGCCGGCGCATCCGCATCGGCATCCACGGCCGGGGCCTGCGCATCCGCGGCGGTGGACGGGGCCGGATCGGCGGGCGTGGCCTCCTCGCCGCGTTGGCAGGCGCCCAGCAGCAGCGCCAGCACGGCGGCGGAAAGGATGGTACGGGTCGGCTGGATCATGGCGGCTCCGGGGTGGACGTCCGCTGCATCCTAGCCGGCCGCGGGCGGGCCCGGGATCGGCGGCGTATGGAGGCGCTCAGCCGAGCAGGCCGCGCAGGCGCGCCTTCAGCCGGCGGCCCTCGCGGTGGAAGTACTCGCGTTCGGCGCGCCAGGCGGGGAAGCGCCGTTCCACCTCGCGCCAGAACGCGGGCGAGTGGTTGGCCTGGATGAGGTGGCACAGCTCATGGACCAGCACGTACTCGAACGCCGAGGGACGCCCCAGTACCAGCGCCAGGTCCAGGGCGATGCTGCCGTCCGGGGCCAGCGAGCCCCACAGCGAGGACAGGACCTTCAGCCGGATCGCGCGCGGTGCGCGCGGCAGCCCGGGCAGGTAGGCCGGCAGCCAGCGGCCGATGTCGGCGCGCGCCTCGGCCTCGTAGAACGCGCGCAGGGCGCGGGCCAGCGACGCCGCCGACGGCGCACGCGGCGGCAGCTGCACGTGGACGCCATCCTCGCGGCGTTCGATGCGCAAGTAGCGGCCCTCGCCCCACAGCAGCGGCACGTCCTGCCCGCGCAGCGGCAGGGTGGTGCTGGTCCACGGTTGCAGCGGCGCGCAGCCCTCCGCCGGCTGGTGCCGCTCCAGCTGCGACTGCAGCCAGTGCCGGTGCTCGTGCAGGAAGCGCTCGCCGGACACCAGGCTGGCGCGCAGCGGCAGGGTCAGGCGCGGGCCGCGTTCGTCGATGCTCAGCTTCAGCCGGCGCGCGCGCGGATCGCGCACGCGCTGCACGGTGATGCTGCGGCCGTCCTCCAGCGCCAGCTCGACCGTGTCGCGTTCCACGCGTTGCGGGACGCGGGCGACCAGATGGCGGGACAGGGCAGGCATGGGCCGATTCTACGCCGGTGGCCGCGGTTGCCCGCGGCCGCCGGGCAGCCGCTCAGGCCTCTGCCTTGGAGATCTTCAGCGCCGATTCCAGTACCAGGAACAGGCGCCGCGCCTCGCCGGCCATCAGCGCGAAGCGCGCGTCCAGCTCGGCGCGCAGGTCGTCGCGCTCGGTGCTTTCCAGCTGGTCGACCGCGCCTTCCAGGAACTTCAGCTTGCGCACGATCAGGTCCTCGCCGAGCACGAAGGACAGGTGGTCGTCGAGGTTGAGCGCCAGCTTGGTCACCTGCTTGCCGGCCTCCAGGTGCTTGGCGATCTCGTCGCTGATCAGCTCCTGGTTCTGCGCCTTGACCACCGCGCCGCCGTCCATCGCGTCCTTCAGCTCGCATTCCTCGCCCAGGCTGAGCCCTTCCGGCAGCGGCTCGCCGGCGATCCAGCCGGTGAGCACGCTGCGCGGGGCCACTTCCGCATTGGGCGGGATCGCCGGGAAGCTGCCCAGGGCGCGGCGGATCTCCGAGGCCACCGTCTCGGCGGTCTTGCGCGAGGAGCTGTCCACGGCGAGGAAGCCGTGCTCCAGGTCCAGCAGGGCGTCGGTGCGCGAGGACTTCACGAAGGCGCGCGGCAGCAGCTCGTGCAGGAGGTCGTCCTTGAGCCGCTTGCGCGCCTTGCCGCCGAGCTTGCGGCCCTCCTTCTCCTCGATCTCGGCCACCTTCTGCGCCAGCAGGTCGTTGACCACCGAGCCGGGCAGGATCTTGTTCTCGCTGCCCACCGCCAGCCAGATCGCGTTGCCCACGCGGTGCGACAGCGCCTCCTCGCCGCGGCCGAAGGGCGGGATGAAGCCGGTGGAGTTCAGTTCCAGCGGACCGACCGGGCGCAGCGCGGCTTCCGGCAGCAGTTCGTCGAGCTGGGAGAAATCGTGGGACGTGGGGAAGCGGAAGAAGGTCAGGTTGCGGAAGAACATGCGGTTGCTCGGTGCGTGACGGCGGCGCGGGCGCGCGCCGTGCAGGAGATCAGGAGGCGGTCGCAAGCACTGCGACCGCGAGGTCAGGTTGCCGCGGACGGCGGCTCGGCTGCGGCCTCGCCGTGCGGCTCGCCGGCCAGCCAGGCGTGGGCGTCGGCGCGGGCCGCGCCCTCGCGGTGGCCCAGGGAGGCGAAGTCGAACAGCTTCGGGTCGGCCAGCTGCGAGGGACGGATGTCGGCCATGGCGCGGGCGATCTGCTCGATCCGGCCCGGGTGCTCCTTCTCCCACTGTTTGAGCATCAGCCCGACCTGGCGGCGCTGCAGGTTCTCCTGGCTGCCGCACAGGTTGCAGGGAATGATCGGGAACTGGCGCGCGGCCGCGTACTGCACGATGTCCTCCTCGCGCACGTAGGCCAGCGGCCGGATCACCACGTGGCGGCCGTCGTCGGACAGCAGCTTGGGTGGCATGCCCGAGATCTTGGCGTGGTGGAACAGGTTCATGAAGAACGTGGCCACCATGTCGTCGCGGTGGTGGCCCAGCGCGATCTTGGTGAAGCCGTGCTCGGCCGCGTAGGAGTACAGCGCGCCGCGGCGCAGGCGCGAGCACAGCGAGCACATGGTCTTGCCCTCGGGCACCACGCGCGTGACCACCGAGTAGGTGTCCTGCTCGATGATGTGGAACGGCACGCCGATCGAGCGCAGGTATTCGGGCAGCACGTGCTCGGGGAAACCCGGCTGCTTCTGGTCCAGGTTCACCGCCACCAGCTCGAACCGCACCGGCGCCTTCTTCTGCAGCTGCAGCAGGATGTCCAGCAGGGTGTAGCTGTCCTTGCCGCCGGACAGGCAGACCATCACCTTGTCGCCGTCCTCGATCATGGCGTAGTCGGCGATCGCCTGGCCGACCTGGCGGCGCAGGCGCTTGGCCAGCTTGGCCTGTTCGCGCTGGACCGCGCGCGGGTCGGTGCGGCGCGGGGCCGGTTCGGGCAGGGGCAGGACGGCGTTCATAGGACCGCCATTCTACCTTCGGGCGCCCGCCTGCCCGCGCTATGCTTGGGCGGTGGACACGACCAGCCCGTCCGAACTGGCCCTGAAACTGGCGGAACTGCGCCAGCAGCACCGCGCGCTGGACGAACGCATCGCGCAGCTGGCGGCCAACGCCGGCGACGAGCTGGAGGCCAAGCGGCTGAAGAAGCGCAAGCTGCAGCTGAAGGACTGCATCGCCCGGCTGGAAAGCATGCTGATCCCGGACGAGCCGGCCTGAGAGCGCGGCGGCGGGCTCAGGGCGCGGCCGCGAACGCGGCGCGGGTCGCCTCCAGGTGCTGCAGGCGCGGGTCGCCGGGCGCGTAGTAGCGGGCGAGGCTGTCGCGGCAGGCGGCGGCGCCTTCCATGGCCAGGGCCGCGTCGCCGCGGCGCCGCGCCCATTCGCTGCGCAGGCAGCGCGCCTCGCCGCGCAGCGGGTGCGGGTCGGGCAGTTCCTGCGCCAGTTCCTCCTCGAACAGGTCCAGCAGTTCGCCGGCGCGCTCCAGTTCGTCCAGGGCCAGGGCCACCCGGCTCCAGCGCAGCGTGCGCCAGGCACTGCTGCGCGCGCGTGCCTGCGCCGGGTCGTTGCGGCGCGGCACCGCGGCCAGCGCGGCGCGTGCCTGTTCGGTGCGCCCGGCCATGGCGTCGGCCCAGGCCAGGCTGGCGGCGATCCGCTGCTGCTGCGCGTGCTCCGGCGGCAGCCGATCCTGCCAGGCCTGGCGGATCCGCTGCAGGATCGCGCTGGCCTCGTCCCACTGCCCGCGCAGCAGCCGGATCTCGGCGCGCCAGGCGTCCGGCATCTGGGTCTCGATCTGCTCCTCGCCCTGGGTGCGGGCGAACACCTCGTGCGCGCGCTGCAGCAGGGCGTCGGCGCGCTCGTACTCGCCGGTTTCCACCAGCACGCTGCCCAGCGAGTTGTAGGCCCAGCCCAGCCAGGAGCTGTCCTCGCCCATGGCCTTGGCCACCTGCAGCAGCTGCCCGAAGTGTTCGCGCGCGGCCACATAGTCGCCCAGTGTGCGCGCCGACAGGCCCAGCGCCCAGTGCAGCTCGCCGCGCAGGCGCGGGTCGGTGCCGAGGGCGTCCTGCTCCAGCAGCGGCTGCAGCAGCTGCCGGCTTTCCTGGTGGCGGCCCTGCTCGCTGCGCAGCTGGCCGAGCTTGAGCGTGGCCAGGTGGCGCGCGCCGGGGCCGGCGCGGCGCGCGTGCTCCAGCGCACTGGCGCAGGCTTCCTCGGCCTGGGCCAGGTGGCCGCCGATGCGGTGCACGTCGCACAGGGTGGTCTCGACCTGGACCAGGCCGGCGGGGTCGCCGGCGCCGCTGGCCAGGGCGTAGGTGCGCGCCTTCTCCAGGTGGGTGATGGCGCGGTCGTGGGCGTCCTGGGCGAAATAGATGTTGCCGAGCATGCCGTGCACCGCCGCCGCCGCCAGCGGGTCGCCGTGCAGGCGTGCGTCCACCCGCGCGGCGGCGCGGTCCACCGCGGCGCGGATGCCGCCGCCGGCGGCCCCGCTGCTGCGGCTGTCGTAGGGATCGGCCTGGCCGAGGATGTCGCCGGTCACGAAGGCGAGCATCGCCTCGCGTTGGGCGGTGGCGGTCTCGGCCTGCTGCCGGCGCTGTTCGGTCTTCAGGTACATCGCCCCGGTGGCCAGCAGGGCCACACCGAGGACTGCGGTCAGGCCGGCG
>NZ_ALIP01000003.1:0-7272 GCF_000283075.1 Pseudoxanthomonas sp. GW2 | reverse complement strand
CCGCTGGTGCCGGGCGCCGCCGCGCCCGCCGGCGAGCCGGTGGTGGTGCGCAACCCGGCCGACCGCCGCCAGGTCGTCGGCCAGTGGCAGCCGGGCGATGCGGCCACCGTGGACCGCGCCCTGGCCAATGCCGTGGCCGCGCAGCCGCAGTGGGACCGCACCCCGGCCGCCAGCCGCGCCGCGATCCTCGAGCACGCCGCCGACCTGCTGGAGCAGCGCATGCCGCAGTTCATGGCCATGTGCGTGCGCGAGGCCGGCAAGACCATCCCCGACTCGGTGGCCGAGGTACGCGAGGCGGTCGACTTCCTGCGCTACTACGCCGCCCAGGCACGGGCGAAGTTCGGCGCCCCGGAGCAGATGCCGGGCCCGACCGGCGAGTCCAACCAGCTGCAGCTGCAGGGCCGCGGCGTGTTCGCGTGCATCAGCCCGTGGAACTTCCCGCTGGCGATCTTCCTCGGCCAGGTGGCCGCGGCCCTGGCCGCCGGCAACGCGGTGGTGGCCAAGCCGGCCGAGCAGACCAGCCTGGTCGGCCACGCCGCGGTGCAGCTGCTGCACGAGGCCGGCGTGCCGGAGGCGGTGCTGCAGTTCGTGCCCGGCGATGGCGCCAGCGTCGGCGCCGCGCTCACCAGCGACGCGCGCGTGGCCGGCGTGGCCTTCACCGGCTCGACCGAGACTGCGCGCGCGATCAACCGCGCCCTGGCCGCGCGCGAGGACGCCGGCATCGCCGTGCTGATCGCCGAGACCGGTGGCCAGAACGCGCTGATTGCCGATTCCTCGGCCCTGCCCGAGCAGCTGGTCAAGGACGCCATCGCCAGCGCCTTCACCTCCGCCGGCCAGCGCTGCTCGGCCGCGCGCGTGCTGTTCGTGCAGGAGGACATCGCCGACAAGGTCACCACCATGCTGGCCGGCGCAATGGCCGAGCTGCAGGTTGGCGACCCGGCGCTGCTGGCCACCGACGTCGGCCCGGTGATCGACGCCGACGCGCTGGAGATGCTCAAGGCGCACGCCGCGCGCATGGACCAGGAGGCGCGCGCGATCGCGGTGGCGCCGCTGGATCCGGCGCTGGAGCACGGCAGCTTCTTCGCCCCGCGCGCCTACGAGCTGCAGTCGCTTTCGCAGCTGCAGCGCGAGGTGTTCGGCCCGGTGCTGCACGTGGTCCGCTGGAAGGCCGACCAGCTGGACGCGGTGATCGACCAGGTCAACGCCACCGGCTACGGCCTGACCCTGGGCATCCACTCGCGCATCGACGGGACCGTCGAGCACATCGTGGCGCGGGCCAAGGTCGGCAACGTCTACGTCAACCGCAACCAGATCGGCGCGGTGGTGGGCGTGCAGCCGTTCGGCGGCCAGGGCCTGTCCGGCACCGGCCCCAAGGCCGGCGGCCCGCACTACCTGCTGCGCTTCGCCACCGAGAAGACGGTGACCATCAACACCACCGCCGCCGGCGGCAACGCCTCGCTGCTGACCCTGGGCGACTGAGCCGCGGCCAGCCACGCAGGAAACGGAAAGGGGCGCCATCGGCGCCCCTTTTCCATCCGCCGGCCGCCGGGCTCAGGCGGCGACCAGGCGCACCCGCGCGAAGTTGCGCTTGCCCACCTGCAGCACGCCTTCGAAGCCCGGGGTGAATACCCGCGAGGCGTCCTCGACCACTTCGCCGTCGACCTTGACCGCGCGCTCCTTGAGCTTGCGGTTGGCCTCGGAGTTGGACGGGGTGATGCCGGCGGCGGTCAGCAGGGCGGAGATGCGCAGGCCCTCGGCCGGAACGGCCACGTCCTGCAGCGGCAGCAGCGAGGTATCGCCCTGGCCGGTGACCGCGGCGTGCCAGCCGGCGATCGCGGTCTCGGCCGCGGCGGCGTCGTGGAAGCGGGTGGCCAGCTCGCGCGCCAGGCGCAGCTTGACGTCGCGCGGATTGAGGCCGGCGGCGACCTCCTCGCGCAGCTTGCGCGCCTCGGCGGCGGAGATCTCGAAGCTGAGCAGCTCGATCCACTTCCACATCAGCTCGTCGCCGATCTTCATCGTCTTGTTGACGATGTCGATCGCGGCTTCGGCGATGCCGATGTAGTTGCCCAGCGACTTGCTCATCTTGTTCACGCCGTCCAGGCCTTCCAGCAGCGGCATGGTCAGCACGATCTGCGGCGCCTGCCCGTAGTGCTCCTGCAGGCCGCGGCCCATCAGCAGGTTGAACTTCTGGTCGGTGCCGCCCAGCTCGACGTCGGCCTGCAGCGCCACCGAGTCGTAGCCCTGCACCAGCGGGTACAGGAACTCGTGGATGGCGATCGACTGCTGCGCGACGAAGCGCTTGGAGAAGTCGTCGCGCTCGAGCATGCGCGCCACGGTGTGCTGGCCGGCCAGGCGGATCATGTCCGCCGCCGACATCTTGCCGAACCACTCGCTGTTGAAGCGGACCTCGGTGCGCTCGCGGTCCAGCACCTTGAACACCTGCTCGGCGTAGGTCTGGGCGTTGGCCAGCACGTCCTCGCGGGTCAGCGGCTTGCGGGTGGCGCTCTTGCCGGTGGGGTCGCCGATCATCCCGGTGAAGTCGCCAATCAGGAAGATCACCTGGTGGCCCAGGTCCTGGAACTGGCGCATCTTGTTCAGCAGCACCGTATGGCCCAGGTGCAGGTCCGGCGCGGTGGGGTCGAAGCCGGCCTTGACCCGCAGCGGGCGGCCAAGCTTCAGCCGCGCCTCCAGCTCCTCGGGCTTGAGGATCTCGTCGGCGCCGCGACCGATCAGGGCAAGGGATTCTTCGACGGAAGGCACGTTCTGCTCCAGCGGGAAGTCGGGGGAAGGGGGCTGACAAACTTGAACGTCATGTTAAGTGCTAGTTAACGGGGGCGCCACCGGAAAGTTCAGGTTCTTCAATGGTTTGACGCATGGATTTCATGTGTCTAAGGTACGCGGCGGTGGGCCGCATTCCGGGGTCCCGTGAAGGAAGCCGTCCAATGCCCCTGACCGAACACCGCGTGCGCAAGCAGCAGTTCCACGGCCGGCTCGGGATCTTCCACCACAGAACCCTCCGCCACAAGCTGAAGAAACGCTTCCCGGCGGCCTTCAACACCCGCTGGACCCGCCGCCACTGGGTCCACGCCAGCCTGTTCGCCACCCTCGGCGCCCTGATCGCCACCATCATCCCCGGATTCTCCGCGCAGCTGGAGCCGCAGACCCGGCTGCACGCCACCCTGCCGCTGAGCCTGCCGCCGCTGACCGTGCGCGCGCCCACCGCGGCCCAGCCCGGGCACCAGTGGGAAGTGGTCCAGATCCAGCCCGGCCAGACCTTGGGCGCGCTGTTCGCGGCGATGGGCGTGTCCAGCCAGGTGATGCACCAGATCCTCGAGCAGCCCGGCAACCGCGAGCCGCTCAGCCGCCTGCGTCCCGGCGCCGAACTGGCCTTCGCCCTGGGCGAGGACGGGCAGCTGCACGGCTTCCGCTTCGACCGCAGCCCGACCGAGCGGGTCGAGCTGACCCTGGCCGGCGGCAAGATCCACCAGAAGGTGCTCGAGCGCGCCACCACCACCCGGATCGCGGTGGCCAGCGCCGAGATCGAGCACTCGCTGTACGCCGCCGGGCGCAAGGCCGGCCTGAGCCCGGCCTCGATCGCGGTGATGACCGACGAGATCTTCAAGTACGACATCGACTTCAAGGACGTGCAGCGCGGCGACCGCTTCAGCGCCGTGATCGAGGAGACCTGGCGCGAGGGCGAGCGCATCGGCGGCGGCCGCATCCTGGCGGCAAGCTTCACCACCGGCGGCAAGACCTACACCGGCGTGCGCTTCGAGCACGAGGGCAAGGTCGGCTACTACACCCCCGACGGGCGCCCGCTGAAGAAGAGCTTCATCCGAATGCCGATCCCGTATGCGCGGCTGTCGTCCAAGTTCGGCGCGCGCCACCACCCGGTGCTGGGCAAGATGCGCATGCACAAGGGCGTGGACTACGCCGCCAGCACCGGCACCCCGATCATGGCCGCCGGCGACGCCAGGGTGCAGTTCGTCGGCCAGCAGCGTGGCTACGGCAACGTGGTGATCCTCGACCACGGCAAGGGCCACACCACGCTGTACGCGCACATGTCGCGCTTCGGCAAGATCCGCCAGGGCCAGCACGTGTCCCAGGGCACGGTGATCGGCTACGTCGGCTCCACCGGCCTGGCCACCGGCCCGCACCTGCACTACGAATTCCGGGTCAACGGCCAGCACCGCAACCCGCTGTCGGTGACCATGCCGCCACCGGAGCCGCTCAAGGGCGCCGCCCTGGCCGCGTTCCGGCAGCAGACCGCGCCGACCCTGGCGCGCATCGAGTCGATGGAGCAGCTGCTCTACGCCAGCGCACCCAAGGCGGAGGCGGACAAGGCCGCCGGCAAGCGCGGCTGAGCCGGCGCCCGCGCCTACAATGGCGCGCATGTCCCGACTCTTCCTTGGCCTGATCTCGGGCACCAGCGCCGACGGCATCGACGCGGCGCTGGTCGAATTCCCCGACGGCCCCGCCACCGCGGGCCTGCGCCTGGTCGCCGCCCATACCCATCCCTGGGAAGAAGCCGTGCGCGCACGCCTGGTCGCGATCGGCCAGGGCGGCGAGCCGCAGTCGCTGGACGAGCTGGGCCGGCTGGACGTGCAGGTGGGCGAGGCCTTCGCCGCCGCGGCCCTGGCCCTGCTGCGCCAGGCCGGGGTGGCGCCGGCGCAGGTGGCGGCGATCGGCTCGCACGGCCAGACCCTGCGCCACCGCCCGCACGGCCCGGCGCCGTTCACCCTGCAGGTCGGCGACGGCGCGGTGATCGCCGAGCGCACCGGCATCGCCACGGTCTGCGACTTCCGCCGCCGCGACGTCGCCGCCGGTGGCCAGGGCGCGCCGCTGGTGCCGGCGTTCCACGCCGCCCTGCTGCATTCGCCGGCCGAGGACCGCGCCGTGCTCAACCTCGGCGGGATCGGCAACTACACCCTGCTGCCGCGCGCCGGCGCGATACGCGGCTTCGACACCGGCCCGGCCAACGCCCTGCTCGATGCCTGGTGCCTGCGCCATACCGGCGCGGCGTTCGACGCCGGCGGCGCGTTCGCCGCCTCCGGCAGCGTGGACCAGGCGCTGCTGGCACGGCTGCTGGACGAGCCCTGGTTCGCCCTGCCACCGCCCAAGAGCACCGGCCGCGAGCAGTTCCACCTGGAGTGGGTGGAAGCGCGCCTGCGCGGCGAGCCCGCGGCCGACGTGCAGGCCACCCTGCTGGAACTGACCGCCGCCACCGTCGCGGACGCGCTGCAGGCGCACCAGCCCGGCACCGCGCGCGTGCTGGTATGCGGCGGCGGCGTGCGCAACCCCGTGCTGATGGCGCGGCTGGGCGCGCGCCTGCCGCAGGTGGCGGTCGAGTCCACCGCGGCCTACGGCCTGGACCCGGATTTCGTGGAAGCGATGGCGTTCGCCTGGCTGGCGCGCGAAACCCTGGCCGGGCGCCCCGGCAACCTGGCGGCGGTCACCGGCGCGCGCGGACCCCGCGTGCTGGGCGTGGTGCACCCGGCCTGAGCGCGGCGCCGCGCGCCGCACCGGAAGGAGAGGATGGCAATGGGCAAGCGTGGCGGGACCTGGATGGCGGCCTGGCTGGCACTGGGCGCGATGCTCGCGGCCGGCGCCCAGGCCGGAGTGCAGTCCGATCCGGTACACGACGGCGCCCCGGCAGCGGCGCCACTGCTGGTGCTGCATGGCGGCGCCGGGGTGGAGCGAGGCAGCCTGGCGGCCGCCGAGGAAGCCGCCGCGCGCCAGGCCCTGGCCCGGGCGCTGCAGGCCGGGCACGCGGTGCTGCGCGAGGGCGGCGCGGCGCTGGACGCGGTGACTGCCGCGATCGCGGTGCTGGAGGACGCGCCGGAGTTCAATGCCGGCCGCGGCGCGGTGTTCACCCACGACGGCCACAACGCGCTGGACGCGGCGATCATGGACGGCGCCAGTGGCCGCGCCGGCGCGATCGCCGGGGTGCGCCGGGTGCGCAACCCGATCCGCCTGGCGCGCGCGGTGATGGAAGCCTCCCCGCACGTGATGCTCGCCGGCGAGGGCGCCGAGGCCTTCGCCGCGGCCCGGGGCATCGAGCTGGTCGATCCGTCCTGGTTCCGCACCGACAAGCGCTGGCGCCAGCTGCAGCAGGCGCGGGCACGCGAGCAGGGCCAGGCCGCCACCGCGCCGGCGCACCCCTACTTCGGCACGGTCGGCGCGGTGGCGCTGGACGCGCGCGGCGGCCTGGCCGCCGGCACCTCCACCGGCGGCATGACCAACAAGCGCTGGGGCCGGATCGGCGACTCCCCGATCATCGGTGCCGGCACCTGGGCCGACGCCCGCTGCGCGGTGTCCGGCACCGGCTGGGGCGAGTACTACATCCGCGCCGCCGCCGCGCACGAGATCTGCGCGCGGGTGCGGCTGGCCGGGCAGCCGCTGGTGCAGGCGGCCGCGGAGGTGATCAACCGCGACATCCCCGCCGCCGGCGGCAACGGCGGCGCCATCGCCCTGGGCGCGGACGGCAGCATCGCCCTGCCGTTCAACACCGGCGGCATGTACCGCGGCTGGATCGGCGCCGACGGGGTGCCGCACGTGGCGGTGTTCGACGAGCCGCTGCCGCTGCCCTGAGCCGGCTCAGGCGCCGGCCAGCAGGCGCTGGTAGCGCGCCAGGTCGGCCGCCGAGAAGCAGCAGAACAGCACTTCCCGCACCACCCGCGCCGGGAACCCCGCCACCGTGGCCAGCGCCAGCGGCGCCGCCAGGTCCGGTGGATAGCCGTACACGCCGGTGCTGATCGAGGGGAAGGCGACGCTGGCGCAGCCATGCGCCTCGGCCAGGGCCAGGCTGTTGCGGTAGCAGGCCGCCAGCAGTTCCGGTTCGCCGGCCTGGCCGCCGCGCCAGACCGGGCCGACGGTATGGATCACGTGCCGCGCCGGCAGGCGGTGGCCGGCGGTGATCCGCGCCTCGCCGGTCGGGCAGCCGCCCAGCGCGCGGCACTCCTCCAGCAGGCCCGGCCCGGCGGCGCTGTGGATCGCGCCGTCGACCCCGCCGCCGCCCAGCAGCGAGGAATTGGCGGCATTGACGATGGCGTCCACCGCCAGGGTGGTGATGTCGGCCTGTACCGCCCGCATTCGCAGGGTCATGGTTCGCGTTCCTCCGTGCCTGGCACTGCGCAGGGTGCCACGCGGCCGGCCCGCGTACAGCCGCGCGACGCCCGCGCAGCTGAAGCAGCGATGACGCAATGTTCCACGGGCCGGGCTGCCGGGGGCGGCTGCAGAAATTAAAATTCCGCTACCCAACGCGCGCGTCCC
>NZ_ALIP01000002.1:0-13049 GCF_000283075.1 Pseudoxanthomonas sp. GW2 | reverse complement strand
CCACCGCCGGCTCGGCCTTGAAGATGACCTTGCCGTCGCGGTCGCGGACCTCGTCGATGAACCACGGATCCACCCGCGAGCCGCCGTTGGCGAACACCGCGTAGCCGCGCGCCACCGACAGCGGGGTCAGCGAGGCGGTGCCCAGCGACATCGACAGGTTGGGCGGCAGTTCCGCCTCGTCGAAGCCGAACTGGGTGATGTAGGTGCGGGCGAAGTCCACGCCGATGGCGTCGAGCATGCGCACCGAGACCAGGTTGCGCGACTGCACCAGGGCCTCGCGCAGGCGCATCGGGCCGCGGAAGCCGCCGTCGTCGTTCTGCGGCGACCAGGTCTTGCCGCGGCGGTCGCGGAACACGACCGGGGCGTCGAGCACGATCGAGGCCGGGTTGAAGCCCTTCTCGAACGCGGCCGCGTACACGAACGGCTTGAAGCTGGAGCCGGGCTGGCGCCGGGCCTGGGTGGCGCGGTTGAACTTGTTGCCGGAGAAGCTGTAGCCGCCGACCAGGGCGCGCAACGCGCCGGTGTTGGCGTCCAGCGACACCAGCGCGGCCTGGCCGCGCGGCACCTGGTCCAGGACCAGGCTGGCGTCGCCGTCCTGGCGTACCCGCACCACGTCGCCGCGCTTGAGCAGGGCGGCCGGGTTCTTGTTCGTCCAGCGCGCCGAACCGGCGGCCAGGGTGGCGCGGCTGCCATCGGCCAGCACCACCTCGGCGCTGCCGTCGGCGGCGGTGGCGGCCACGATCGCAGGCAGCAGGTCGGCCTGCGCCGCGGTGCCGCGCAGCTCGCGCGCCAGCACCGCGTCGTCGGCATCGGCGGGGAGCTCGACGTGGCGCTCCACCCCGTGCCAGCCGTGGCGGTGGTCGTACAGGCGCAGGCCGTCGCGCACCGCCTTGTCCGCCGCCGCCTGGAACGCGGAGTCGATGGTGGTGGTGACGCGGTAGCCCTGGGTCAGGGCCTCCGGGCCGTAGCGCTCGATCATCTCCTGGCGGACCATCTCGGCCACGTACGGCGCCGAGGCCTCCAGCGGCGGCTCGTGGGCGCCGGCGTGCATCGGCACGGCCTTGGCCTGGGCGGCCTCGGCCGCGCTGACGAAGCCCAGCTCGGCCATGCGGTCGAGGATGTAGTCGCGGCGGATCTTCGCGCGCTCGGGGTTGTTGAGCGGGTTGCCGGAGGAGGGGAACTTGGGGATGCCGGCCAGCGAGGCCATCTCGTCCAGGTCCAGCTCGTCCAGCTTCTTGCCGTAGTAGAACTCGGCGGCCGCGGCCACGCCGTAGGCGCGGTTGCCGAAGAAGCTCTTGTTGAGGTACAGGGCCAGGATCTCGTCCTTGCTCAGCTCCCGCTCCATGCGCATGGCCAACAGCATTTCCGCGGCCTTGCGCTTGAGCTTGACCTCCGGGCTCAGGTAGACCTGGCGCGCCACCTGCTGGGTGATGGTGGAGCCGCCGGGGACCTTGAGGCTGCGGGTGGTGAGCATCAGCCAGATGGCGCGCGCGGTGCCCTTGTAGTCGACGCCGCCGTGCTCGTAGAAGCGCGCGTCCTCGATCGCCAGGAACGCCTGGCGCAGGCGCAGCGGCACCTGGTCGATGGTCACCGGGTAGCGCCGGGCCTCGCCGAACACCGCCATCAGCTTGCCGTCGGCGGTATGCACGTACAGTGGCTCCTGCAGCTCGATCTGGCGCAGGGCGGAGACGTCGGGCAGGTCGGCCGCGATGCTCCGGTAGAGCAGGGCCAGGACGACAAGCCCGGCCAGGGCCAGGCCGGCGGTGGCGACCAGGGCCCAGCGGAGCACGCGGCGGAGACGGGGCATCACGGTTCCGATTGCAGATTTCGCGGCCGCAGAGTATAGATGAGCGCAGGATGCCGCCGGGGGGGCATCCTTGGGGAACCAGGTCAGGCAGCCAGACAGCCGGTAGCGGGTCGAGCGACCCATTGCCGTGGGAGGGTTGCCAAGCCTGAAAAGGCCATTTTTAATGCGCGGGCACAGCAGTTGCGTCCAAGTGCCCGTCGGCAGGGGAGAAACCGTGGGGCTCATCCCGAAAAGCCAGTCGCCGCTGATCGGCGTCGACATCAGCTCGACTGCGGTCAAGCTGCTGCAGCTGTCGCGCAGCGGCAACCGTTACCGCGTCGAACACTACGCAGTCGAACCGCTGCCACCGAACGCGGTGGTGGAGAAGAACATCGTCGAGGTCGAGGCGGTGGGCGAGGCCATCCGGCGCGCCGTCACCCGTTCCGGCACCAAGGCCAGGAACGCCGCCGCGGCGGTCGCCGGCGCGGCGGTGATCACCAAGGTGATCCCGATGCCGGCCGACCTTGACGAGGACGAACTGGAGGCCCAGGTCGAGTTCGAGGCGGTCAACTACATCCCGTACCCGATCGAGGAAGTGAACCTGGACTTCGAGGTGCTCGGCCCGATGCCGAACAACCCCGAGACCGTCCAGGTCCTGCTGGCCGCCTCGCGCTCGGAGAACGTCGAGCTGCGCCAGTCGGCGCTGGAGCTCGGTGGGCTGACCGCCAAGGTGATGGACGTGGAGGCCTTCGCGGTCGAGAACGCGTTCGCCCTGATCGCCGACGACCTGCCGGTCGGCCGCGACGGCGTGGTCGCCCTGATCGACATCGGCGCGACCATGACCACGCTCAACGTCCTGCGCGGCGGCCGCAGCCTGTACAGCCGCGAACAACTGTTCGGCGGCAAGCAGCTCACCGACGAGGTGATGCGCCGCTACGGCCTGACCTACGAGGAAGCCGGCCAGGCCAAGCGCCAGGGCGGGCTGCCGGAGACCTACGAGCTGGAGGTCCTGGAGCCGTTCAAGGAAGCGGCCGTGCAGCAGGTCAGCCGCCTGCTGCAGTTCTTCTACGCCGGCAGCGAGTTCAACCGCGTCGACCAGATCGTGCTGGCCGGCGGCTGCGCCTCCATCGCCGGGCTGCCGGAGATGGTCGAGGAGCAGCTGGGCGTGCCGACCCAGGTCGCCAACCCGTTGGCGCAGATGACCCTCGGGCCGCGCGTGCAGGCGCACGCGCTGGCCCAGGACGCGCCGGCACTGATGATCGCCACCGGCCTGGCCCTGAGGAGCTTCGACTGATGGCACGCATCAACCTCTTGCCGTGGCGCGCCGAGCGCCGCAAGCAGCGCCAGCGCGAGTTCCAGGCCATGCTCGGCGCCGCCGCCCTGGGCGGCATCCTGCTGTCGATCCTGGTGTGGTTCCACTACGACATGGAAGTCAGCGGCCAGCACCAGCGCAACGACTTCCTGCGCGCCGAGATCGGGAAGGTCAAGGAGCAGAACAAGGAAATCGCCGAGCTCGACAAGAAGAAGAAGCGGCTGCTGGACCGCAAGGCCGTGATCGAGGAGCTGCAGGCCAACCGCTCGCAGATGGTCCACCTGTTCGATTCGCTGGTGCGCACCATCCCCGACGGCGTGGTCCTGACCGCGCTCAAGCAGGAAGGCAACATCCTGACCCTGCAGGGCACCGCGCAGTCCAACGCGCGCGTCTCCAACTACATGCGCAACCTCGAGACCTCCGGCTGGATGACCAAGCCGGACCTGTCGATCATCGAGGCGCGCAAGGACAACAAGGCGCCGATGACCAGTGGCGCCCGCTCGCTGCCGTACGACTTCACCCTGAAGGTCCAGCTCGCCAACCCCGGCGCCGACGCGAACGGCGGGCAGGCAATCGATCCGGAGGCGCTGGCCGCGCAGGCCGAGGCCGAGGCGGCGGCCGCCGCCGCGGACCCGGCCGCGGCCGACGCGGCGCAGCCGGCCGGCGAGGCCGCCGAGGCGGCCGTGGACCAGGGGAACAAGCCGGCGGCCAACGCCGCGGGAGGACCGGCGTCATGAGCAAGAAGAAGGTCAAGCTCAGCGAACTCGACTTCAACAACATCGGCTCCTGGCCGCAGCAGGCCAAGGTGGTGTTCTGCGTGCTGGTCGCGATCATCATCATGGCGGTGGCCTGGTTCGCCCTGATCAGCGGCAAGCGCGACGAGCTGCTGGGCCTGGAGAGCGAGGAGGCCTCCCTGCGCCAGGAGTTCGAGCGCGAACAGGGCCGCGCCGCCAACCTGGAGCCGCTGCGCCAGCAGCTGGCGCAGATGGAGCAGGTGCTGCAGCAGATGCTGCGCCAGCTGCCCAGCAAGACCGAGATGCCCGACCTCATCGTCGACATCTCCCAGACCGCGCTGTCCAGCGGCCTGTCCAACGAGCTGTTCCAGCCGCTTGACGAGATGCCGCGCGAGTTCTACGCCGAGAAGCCGATCAGGCTGCGCATGGTGGGCAACTACCACCAGTTCGGCGCCTTCGTCAGCGGCGTGGCCTCGCTGCCGCGGGTGGTGATCCTGACCATGCACGACATCTCGCTCAAGCCGATGGAGCGCGGCGGCGGCGTCAGCCGCACCGGCGCGCTGGAGCTTTCCGGCACGGTCAAGACGTACCGCTACCTCGACGAGAACGAGATTTCCGACGTCGAGGGCGCGAATGCAAACGCGGGAGGTCGCTGAGATGCACGCCAGTCGTTTCTTGGGGATGTGCGTGCGCACGTGCGGCCTGGCGGCCCTGGTCCTGGGACTGGGCGCCTGCGGCCGCGGGATCACCAGCACGCCGGGCGAGGCGCCCAACCTGGAGCGGTGGGTCGCCGACGTGCGCGCGCGCCCGGCGCCGCCGCTGGAACCGCTGCCGGTGATGCAGCAGTTCGAGACCTTCGAGTACGCCGCGCAGGACATGCGCGACCCGTTCAGCGACGCCTGGCGGAACCCGGAAGGGGGAGCCGGCCTGCGTCCCGACCCGAACCGGCCCAAGCAGCCGCTCGAGCAGTTCCCGCTGGACAGCCTGGACATGGTCGGCACGATCGGCCAGGGCCCCGGCCTGCTCGCGCTGGTGATGGCGCCGGACAAGGTCACCCACCGCGTCCGGCCGGGGACCTACATGGGGCAGAACGACGGCCGCGTGGTCGGGGTGTACGAGGACCGGGTCGAGCTGGTCGAGCTGGTGCCGGATGGCGCGGGGGGATGGCTGGAGCGTCCGGCCTCGATCGCGCTCGAAGATCAATGATTAGGGGATAGCACGATGACCTTTTCCAACGACCGGAGTCTGTGCAAGCCGCGGCACCCGGCGACCTTCAGGGCCTGTGCACTCGGGCTGGCGCTGGCCCTCGCCGCCACCACCGGCTTCGCCGCCAACCCGGCGGCCTCCGCGCAGCCGGCCGCTGCCGCCACGGGGACGGCGGCCAAGGCCAGCGTTTCCCACATCGATTTCAAGCGCGGCGACGGCGGCGCCGGGCGCCTGGTCCTGCGCTTCGACGGCGAGGGCGTGGCCCCGGACCTGCGCACCCAGGACGGCAGCGTCGTGGTCGACGTCGCCAACGCGGTGCTGCCGGCCGAGCTGCAGCGTCCGCTGAACGTCACCGACTTCGCCACCCCGGTGCAGCGCATCGACGCCCGCCCGTACGCTGGCGGCGCGCAGCTGGTGCTGGCCACCCGCGGCGAGTACGAGTCGCTGGCCTACCAGACCGGCAACGAGTACGTGGTCGAGATCGCCCCGCGCGCCAGCGCCCCGGCGGTCGGCGCGGTCAACAGCGAGAGCCTGGCCAGCGGCCAGGCCAAGGTCGCCGGCCGCGCCTATTCCGGCCGCCCGGTGACCTTCAACTTCCAGGACGTGCCGGTGCGCACCGTCCTGCAGCTGATCGCCGAGGAGTCCAACCTCAACATCGTCGCCTCCGACACCGTGCAGGGCAACGTGACCCTGCGCCTGGTGCACGTGCCGTGGGACCAGGCGCTGGACATCGTCCTGCGCGCCAAGGGCCTGGACAAGCGCCGCGACGGCAACGTGATCTGGGTGGCGCCGCAGCCGGAGCTGGCCGCGTTCGAGAAGGCCCGCGAGGACGCCCGCATCGACCTGGAGAACCGCGTCGACCTGGTCACCGACTACATCCAGATCAACTACCACTCGGCCGGCGCCATCTTCAAGGCGCTGACCGAGGCCCGCGGCGTGGGCGGCGGCTCCGGCGGCGACGGCGGCAACCGCGAGAATGGCTTCCTGTCCTCGCGCGGCCGCCTGGTCGCCGACGAGCGCACCAACACCCTGATGGTCAGCGACATCCCGAAGAAGGTCGCGCAGATGCGCGAGCTGATCAACGTGATCGACCGTCCGGTCGACCAGGTGCTGATCGAGAGCCGCATCGTCATCGCCACCGACACCTTCGCCCGCGACCTGGGCGCGCGCTTCGGCGTGCAGGGCCGCCGCAGCGGCAACAACACCGCCGCCATCGGCGGGTCGCTGGGCGAGACCGCGGGCATCGTCAACGGCGGCGTCACCGTCCCCGGCGACCTCAACGTGAACCTGCCGGCCTCGGCCGAGAACGCCGGCGCCCTGGCCTACACCCTGCTGGGCAACAACTTCGCGCTGGACCTGGAGCTGAGCGCGCTGCAGCAGGAAGGCCGCGGCGAGGTGCTGTCCAACCCGCGCGTGGTCACCTCCAACCAGCGCGAGGCGGTGATCCGCCAGGGCCGCGAGGTCGGCTACGTGACCCAGACCGGCGGCGGCACCCAGGGCGTGGCCACCCCGAACGTGCAGTTCAAGGACGTGGTCCTGGAGCTGAAGGTCACCCCGACCATCACCAGCGACAACCGCGTGTTCATGGTGGTCAACGTGCTGAAGGACGAGATCCTGCAGTACATCGACACCTCGATCGGCCAGGTGCCGGAGATCGCCACCCGCGAGATCAACACCGCGGTGCTGGTGGACGACGGCCAGACCGTGGTCATCGGCGGCGTCTACGAGTTCACCGACAGCAACAGCGTGTCCAAGGTGCCGTTCCTGGGCGACGTGCCCTTCCTGGGCAACCTCTTCAAGAAGAAGAGCCGCCTGAAGGAGAAGGCCGAGCTGCTGATCTTCCTGACCCCGAAGGTCATGCGGGTCGAGAAGCGCGCCTGACGGCCGCCCTCTGGCACGAACGGAACGGGGCCCACGGGCCCCGTTCCCGTTTCCGGCGCCGGAGCGGCGGCGATGGAACCAGGCCGCGCCCGGATCGGTCAGAATCGGGGCATGGACAATCCCAACGCCGAACCGGCCGGCCAGCCCGGTGCCACCGACGCCGCGCACGCGGCCTTCCTGCGCCTGCGCGAGAGCCTGGCGGCGAGCATCGTCGGCCAGGACGCGCTGGTCGAGCGCCTGCTGATCGCGCTGCTGGCCGACGGCCACCTGCTGGTGGAGGGTGCGCCCGGCCTGGCCAAGACCACCGCCATCCGCACCCTGGCCGCGCACCTGGAGGCGGACTTCGCCCGCGTCCAGTTCACCCCGGACCTGCTGCCGGCCGACCTCACCGGCACCGAGATCTGGCGCCCGCAGGAGGCGCGCTTCGAGTTCCAGCCCGGGCCGGTGTTCCACCCGTTGCTGCTGGCCGACGAGATCAACCGCGCCCCGGCCAAGGTGCAGTCGGCGCTGCTGGAGGCCATGGGCGAGCGCCAGGTCACCGTGGGCCGGCGGACCTACCCGCTGCCGCGGCTATTCCTGGTGATGGCCACCCAGAACCCGATCGAGCAGGAAGGCACCTTCCCGCTGCCGGAGGCGCAGCTGGACCGGTTCCTGATGCACGTGCGCATCGGCTACCCGGACGCGGCGATGGAGACCGAGATCCTGCGCCTGGCCCGCACCCAGGCGCGCAGCGAACTGCACGCGCCGGCGGCCGCGCCGGCGCGCATGCCGCAGGCGGTGGTGTTCGCCGCGCGCGAGCAGGTGCTGGGGCTGCACATGGCCCCGGCGCTGGAGCGCTACCTGGTGGAACTGGTGCTGGCCTCGCGCGATGCCGGCCGCTACGACCCGGCGCTGGCCCGGCGCATCGCCTGGGGTGCCAGCCCGCGTGGCTCCATCGCGCTGGAGCGCTGCGCCCGTGCCCGCGCCTGGCTGGCCGGGCGCGACTACCTCACCCCCGAGGACATCCGCGCCGTCGCCCCGGACGTGCTGCGCCACCGCGTGCTGCCCAGCTACGAGGCCCTGGCCGAGGGCTGGGACGGCGATCGCCTGGTGGCGGCGCTGCTGGAGCAGGTGCCGCCGCCATGAACGTGGTGGCGCGTCCGCGCCAGGAGGCGGCCGGCGAAGGCCTCGCGCCGCGGCTGGAGGAACTGGTCGCGCTGCGCCATGAAATCCCGCGTGCGGGCACGCCCGGGGTCGGCCGCGCCGGCCTGCGCGCCGCCGCGCCCTCGAGCCTGCGCGGGCGCGGCATGGAGTACGCCGAGTCACGCGAATATGTGGCCGGCGACGACGTGCGGCGCATGGACTGGCGCCTGACCGCGCGCACCGGCCGCGCCCACACCAAGCTGTTCCAGGCCGAGCGCGAGCGCCTGGCCCTGCTGGTGGCCGACACCTCGCCGGCGCTGTACTTCGGCACCCGGGTGCGCTTCAAGTCGGTGCAGGCCGCGCGTGCCGGCGCAGTGGCGGCCTGGGCCGCACTGCGCGCCGGCGACCGCATCGCGGCCCTGCGCGGCGGCGAGGCCGCCATCCCGCCGGCGGCCGGCATGCGCGGGGTGATGCGGGTGCTGGAGGCGCTGGTGCGCTGGTACGCGCAACCGCCGCAGGACGATGCCGGGCTGGAACTGGCCCTGGAACATGCCCAGCGCCTGCTGCGTCCGGGCGCACGCGTGGTGGTGCTGGCCGATCCGCAGGCCGCCGCGCGGGTGCCACTGCAGCGCTGGGCCGCGCTGGGCCGCCACCACGAGGCCGACCTGGTGCTGCTGCAGGACGCACTGGAAACAACGCCGCCGCAGCGCGCGCTGGCGGTGGAGGCGGGCGGGCGGCGCCTGCACCTGCCGCTGCAGCGCGAACAGGCGCGGGCGCAGTGGCATGCGGCGCTGGTGTTGTCGGCCGAGGTGCTGGCACGCACGCTGCCGGCCCATGGTTGGCGCGTGCACTGCCTGGCCACCGATGCGGCGGCCAGCGACTGGATGCAGCCGTCGCGATCCGCGCCGGGCGAGGCATGACCGACCGCCATGGATCCTGCACGGCTGCCCCTGCGCGACGTCCACCTGCCGCCCGCTCCTGGCTGGTGGCCGCCGGCCCCGGGCTGGTGGTGGCTGGGCGCGGGCCTGCTGGTGCTGCTGCTGGCGCTGGCCGGGTACCGGGCGTGGCGCTGGCGGCGCCGCCGGCGCTGGTCACGCTGGTTCCTGCGCGAAACCGGCGAGGGCGCGCCGCCGCAGCGGCTGGCGCAGCTGTCGGCGCTGCTGCGCCGCGCCGCGCGCCAGGCGCAGCCGGGCGCGGAACGGCTGCAGGGCGAGGACTGGCTGCGCTTCCTCGATGGGGCCCGCGGCCAGGCATTCAGCGCCGGTCCCGGGCGGCTGCTGCTCGACGGCGCCTTCCGCCCGCAGGCGGATGCCGCCGCGGTGGAACAGGTCGCCGCGCTGGCGCACGCGCGCTTCCTGGAACTGATGGACGCGCGCCGGGGGCGGACATGAGCGCGTGGCTGGCACAGGCCTGGGACGGCTTTGCCGGATTCGCCTGGCCCTGGGCCTGGGCGGCGCTGCCGTTGCCGCTGCTGGTGCGCCTGCTGCTGCCGCCGCGGCGCGATGCCGGTGCCGCGCTGCGGGTGCCGTGGAGCGCACAGCTGCAGGACGTGGCCCCGGTCGGCGGCGCGGCGGGCGTGCGCGGCGGGCTGGCGCTGCTGGCCTGGCTGCTGCTGTGCGCTGCCGCCGCCCGCCCGCAGCAGCTGGGCGAGGCGGTCGCGCCGCAGCAGCAGGCGCGGCAGATGCTGCTGGCGGTGGACCTGTCCGGCAGCATGAGCGAGGTCGACATGATGCTGGGGATGCAGCCGGTGGACCGGCTGACCGCGGCCAAGGCGGTGATCGCCGACTTCCTGCAGCGCCGCAGTGGCGATCGCGTGGGCCTGCTGGTGTTCGGCCAGCGCGCCTACATGCTGACCCCGTTGACCCTGGACCTGGCCGCGGTGCGCGAGCAGCTGCGCGACACCGCCGCCGGCATGGCCGGGCGCGAGACCGCGCTGGGCGATGCGATCGGCCTGGCGGTGAAGCGCCTGCGCGAACAGCCCGAGGGCCAGCGGGTGCTGGTGCTGCTGACCGACGGCGTGAACACCGCCGGCGTGCTGCCGCCGCTGAAGGCGGCCGAGCTGGCCGCCACCGAACGCGTGCGCGTGCACACCATCGCCTTCGGCGGCAGCGGCGGTGGCTTCTCGCTGTTCGGCGTGCCGGTCCAGCCCGGCGAGGACGTGGACGAGGACACCCTGCGCGCGGTCGCGGAGGCCACCGGCGGCCGTTTCTTCCGCGCGCGCGACGCCGACGAGCTGGCCGGCATCTACGCCGAGCTGGAGCGCCTGGAACCGGTGGACGTGGACGCCGCCCCGGTACGCCCGCGGCGGGAGGCCTATGCCTGGCCGCTGGCCGGCGCCCTGGCCCTGGCCCTGCTGGCCTTCGCCATGCCGGCAGGCCGCCGGCGCGAAGCAGGGGGCGCGGCGGCATGAGCGCATGGCTGCCGTTGCTGCATTTCCAGCGCCCGCTGTGGCTGTGGGCGCTGCTCCTGCTGCCGCTGCTGTGGGTTGCCTGGGGCCTGCGCCGCGACCGCGACTGGCGCGGGGTGGTCGATCCGCACCTGCTGCCGGCGCTGCTGGTGCCGGGGCAGGGCCGCGCCTGGCTGCGCCTGGCCGGGGTTTCGCTGGCCCTGCTGCTGGCGATCCTCGCCCTGGCAGGGCCAGGCTGGCGCCAGCAAGGGCAGCCGCTGGTGCGCCCGCACATGCCGCTGGTGGTGGCGCTGGAACTGTCGGCCGCGATCGCCACCCCCGACCTGCCTCCCTCGCGCCTGGCGCATGCCCGGCTGAAGCTGGAGCGGCTGCTGCACCAGCGCCGCGGCGGCGAGATCGGCCTGGTCGCCTGGGCCGAAGATGCCTACACGGTGGCGCCGCTGACCGCCGACACCGGCAACATCGCCCTGTTCCTCGACGCGCTGGCGCCGGACGTGATGCCGGCGGACGGCCAGCGCGCCGACCGCGCGATCACCCAGGCCGCGACCCTGTTGCGCCAGGCCGGCTTCGAGCGCGGCCAGATCCTGCTGCTGGCCGCCGGTGCCGACGAACGCGCGCGGCAGATCGCCGCGGCCACCGCCGCTTCCGGTTACGAGGTCTCGGTGCTGGGCCTGGGCACGCCCGGGGGCGGCGCCTACCGCGATTCCAGCGGCAGGCTGCGTACTTCGCAGCGCGACGACGCGGCCCTGCGTGCGCTGGCAGCCGCCGGGCAGGGCCGCTACGCGCCGCTGGCCATGGGCGATGCCGACCTGCAGGCACTGGGCGTGCTGCAGCCGGTGGAGGTGGAAGGAACGGCCGGGACGGACGGCGCGCTGGCCTGGCTGGACCAGGGCTACTGGTTGCTGCTGCCGTTGCTGCTGCTGGGCGCGCTGGCGTTCCGCCGTGGTGCGCCGCTGCTGGCACTGGTGCTGTTGCTGGGCGCGCTGCCAGCGACGCCGGCGCTGGCGCAGGACAGCCCCTGGCTGCGTCCGGACCAGCAGGCGCAGCGGCAGCTGCAACGCGGCGTGGAGGCCTACCGCCGCGGCGACTTCGCCGCCGCCGCCGAGGCCTTCGCCGCCGCCGGCGCGCGCGGGGCCGAGGCGCAGTACAACCTCGGCAACGCGCTGGCGCGCCAGGGGCGTTACGAGGAGGCGTTGCAGGCCTACGACCGCGCCCTGGCCCAGGCGCCGGGCATGGAGGATGCGCGCGCCAACCGCCAGGTGGTCGAGGCGGCGATGCGCCGGCAGCCGCCGCAGGGCGGCGGCGGACAGTCCGGCGATGCCGGCCAGTCCGGCAAGGACCCGGCCGGGCGCGGCCGGGATCCGGCGGATGACCCGCGCGGCAATAGCCAGGCCGGCGGACAGGACGCGCCGCCGCAGCCACCGGCGCGGGAACGGCCGCGACCTGGCGGGGACGGCGAGGGCGGCCAGGAGGACGCAGCGCAAGCCCGCGCCCGCCAGGAGCAGGCCGACCGCGAGCAGCGCGAGCGCATGCGCCAGGCGCTGGAGCGGCGCGGCCAGGAAGAAGGACAGGCGCAGCCGGCGGACGCCGGCGGGGAGGAACAGCGCGCGCAGCGCGAGCAGCGCCAGGCGCACGAGGCCTGGCTGCAGCGCGTGCCGGACGATCCCGGTGGCCTGCTGCGCGCCAAGTTCCGGCTCGAGCATGAGCGCCGCCAACAGGAGGGACGATGAACGACCCGCTATACCCGCGGCGCGACCAGCGCACTTCGCGGCGGCTGCGCGGCGCCTGCCTGGCGCTGCTGTGGCTGCTGGCCGGCGTCGCCGGTGCCGAAACCCGCGCCTGGCTGGACCGCAGCCAGGTGCGCGAGGGCGAGACCGTCACCCTCAACATCCAGACCGACCAGCCCGGCGTGGCGCCGGACTACGCGCCGCTGCAGGCCGACTTCGAGGTGGGCTCGCCGTTCCGCAGCGATACCGCCGGGCGTGGCGTGCTGTTTGGCGTGCGCCTGGTGCCGCGCCGCGCCGGCGCGCTGGAGGTGCCAGCGCTGCGGGTGGGCGCCGAACGCACGCCGCCGCTGGCGCTGCGCGTGGGGGGCGAGCGCCAGGATGCGCGCGGCGAGGTGTTCCTCGAGACCCGGGTCGAGGAGGAGGCACCGTGGGTGCAGCAAAGCGTCGGGGTCAGCGTGCGCCTGTACTTCGCCACCCCGCTGCTGTCCGGCGAACTGACCCAGGAGCCACCCGAAGGCGCCTCGCTGCAGCGCGTGGGCGACGATGCCACCGGGCGCGAGCGCATCGGCGGCCGCGACTACCAGTACGTGGAGCGGCGGTTCCTGCTGGTGCCCGAGCGCAGCGGCCCGCTGGAGGTGCCGGCGCCGCGGTTCCGCGGCAAGGCCGCGCCGCGGTTCTTCGACGACTTCTTCGGCACCGACCGCACCCTGGCCGCCAGCGGCCAGCCGCAGCGGCTGCAGGTGCGCGCGCAGCCGCCCGGCGCGCCGCAGCCGTGGCTGCCGCTGCGCGACCTGCGCCTGCGCTACCTGCAGCCGCCGTCCGCCGCGCGCGCCGGCGAGGCGCTGGAACTGGCGGTCGAGGCCCGCGCCGAAGG
>NZ_ALIP01000001.1:0-21011 GCF_000283075.1 Pseudoxanthomonas sp. GW2 | reverse complement strand
CCACCGGCTCGCCGGCGGGCGCGGCGGCGCCCGGCACCAGCGGCGCCGCGCGCCACGGACCGGTATGCGCGGCCATCTGCGCGGCCAGTTCCCTGATGGTGTTGTCGTCGGCGAGGTTGACGCCCATGGAGTTGTTCCTGTCGAAGCCCTGGTGGGTGTAGAGGTCGCGCGGCAGCGGGATGCGCGGATGGGGGATGGAGGCGAAGCCGGAGACCACGGCCACCGGATCGCGCACCAGCTCGGCCACCGGCACGTCCTCGTCGGTGATGCGGTTGACGAAGCTGGAATTGGCGCCGTTCTCCAGCAGGCGGCGGACCAGGTAGGGCAGCAGGTCCTCGTGGCTGCCCACCGGCGCGTACACCCGGCAGGGCACGCCCAGGCGGTCGGCCGGAACCACCTCGGCGTAGAGGTCGTCGCCCATGCCGTGCAGCTTCTGGTGCTCGTAGGTGCGGCCTTCGGCGATCGCCCGCACCGCGGCGATGGTGTGCGCGTTGTGGGTGGCGAACATCGGGTAAAGCGCGTCGGCATGGCCGAACAGGCGCCGCGCGCAGGCCATGTAGGACACGTCGGTGTTCTGCTTGCGGGTGAACACCGGGTAGCCGGCCAGGCCCTCGACCTGGGCGCGCTTGATTTCCGCGTCCCAGTACGCGCCCTTGACCAGGCGCACCTGCAGGCGGCGGCCGGTGCGGCGGGCCAGGTCGGCCAGGTAGTCGATCACGAACGGCGCGCGCTTCTGGTAGGCCTGCACCACCACGCCGAAGCCGTCCCAGCCTTCCAGCGAGGCGTCGCTGACGACCTTCCCGATCACGTCCAGCGACAGCTCCAGGCGGTCGCATTCCTCGGCGTCGACGGTGCAGCCGATGCCGTAGGAACGGGCCAGCTGCGCAAGTTCCAGCACCGCCGGGGCCAGTTCGGCCAGCACCCGCCCGCGCTTGGCGTGCTCGTAGCGCGGATGCAGGGCCGAGAGCTTGATCGAGATGCCGTGGGCGCGGGTGACGTCGCCGCCAGGGCCGCCGCCGCGGGCGAGGTTGTCCTTGCCGATGGCGTGGATGGCGCGCTTGTAGTCCTCCAGGTAGCGGCGCGCGTCCTTCGTGGTCAGCGCGCCCTCGCCGAGCATGTCGAAGGAATAGCGGTAGCCGGCGTTGTCGCCCTTGTGCGAGCGGGCCAGCGCCTCCTCGATGGTGCGGCCCATGACGAACTGGTGGCCCATGATCCGCATCGCCTGGCGCACGGCCAGGCGCACCACCGGCTCGCCGATGCGCGCCACCAGGCGCTTGAACGCGCCGGGTACGTCGTGGCGGGTGGCGTCGTTGAGCTGCACCAGGCGGCCGGTGAGCATCAGGCCCCAGGTCGAGGCGTTGACCAGCACCGATTCGCTCTGGCCCAGGTGCTTCTCCCAGTCGGCGTCGCCGAGCTTGTCGCGGATCAGCTTGTCGGCCGTTTCCTGGTCGGGGATGCGCAGCAGCGCCTCGGCCACGCACATCAGCAGCACGCCTTCCTCGCTGCCCAGGTCGTACTGGCGCATGAAGGCCTCGATCGCGCCCTGGTCGGCGGCGCGGGCGCGCACGCGGCGGACCAGGTCGGTGGCGAGGGCCTCGACCTCGGCCTGGCGGGCGGGGTCCAGGCGCGCCTGCTCCAGCAGCTCGCGCACATGGGTGGTCTCGTCGCGCAGCCAGGCGGCGGTGATGGCTGCGCGCAGGGGCGAAGCGGTGCCAGGCGGCAGCTCCTGGCAGGGGACGGTCAGGGCGGACATGGGTCGACTCGGAACGGGGCGGCCGGAGGGCCGCCGTGCGAGCGCATCTTCGCCGCCGGGCGTGGCGGCTGGATTGATCGATTCCCCCGGCGCGGACGCGGGGGGCGGCACAAACGCAGCGCGCGCGGGCCGCGTCCCCAGCCTGGTCCACCGGCGGGCGGATGGCGTGAACGCCGGCGTCGCCTGCCTGTCCGGTTCAGCCCGCGCGCAGGCGCCGGTACTCGCCCGGGGTCATGCCCACCAGGGCCACGAAGCGCCGGGTGAAGGCGCTCTGGTCGGAGAAGCCGCAGGCCTGGGCAATGGAGGCGATGCTGCCGGGCCCGTGCAGGCGGTGCATCGCCGCCTGGATCCGCACCCGGGTCAGCAGCTGCAACGGCGAGAGCTGGAACACCTTCTGGAAGGTGCGCTCGAGCTTGGACTCGGAGAAGCCGGTGATGTCCAGCAGGTCCTGCACCCGGATGTTCTCGGCGTAGTGCCGGTTCATGTGCACCAGGGCCTCGCGCAGGGAGCGGTAGTCCGCCTCCAGGCCCTCGCGCCCGGCCAGATCGCGGGAGATGCCGATCAGCCCGGCCACCTGGCCGTCGATCCGCAGCGGGCGCTTGCAGGTCAGGCACCAGCCCGGCTCCTGGTCGGAGAACAGGTGCAGCTCCAGCAGGTTGTCGATCACCGCCCCTTCCAGCACCTGGCGGTCCTGCAGGCCGTAGTTGGCGCCCAGGCCGCTGGGATACACCTCGCTGGCGCGCTTGCCGATGATCTCCTTGCGCGAGCGCAGGCCCAGGCGGCGCAGCATGGTGGCGTTGACGTGGGTGTAGCGGCCCTCGCGGTCCTTGATGAAGAACAGCACGTCCGGGATCGAGTCGAACAGGGCCTCGACCTCGGCGGCATCCACGGCGAGCGGGCTGGGCTTCACGGGGGCAGGGGGTCCGGCGGCAGGGCACGACATTCTAATTGGGTGCGGTGCCAGGCCGCCTCTGGTCCGGCCCGGGCCGCCCGGGCGCGACCCCCTCCATGCCACGGCCCGGGCCCGGCCGCCTTGTCCTGGATCAATGCGGGTTGCCGCTGCCGGTGATTCGCGCTTACCATCTTTCGGTTTTCCGCAGCTGCGAGCGGCGGTAGGCGACGTGATCGAGGTGCTGCCAGGCAGGTCCGGCGACGCCGGCGCGCAGTTGAGGCTGCGCCCGCCGCGGGTCCTGACGGCAGGCCAGTTCAGGGCGCTGTTCGCCGCGCTGGCGGGGGCGATGTGGCTGGCGGCCGGCCTGGGCTGGCTGGCGGGCAACGTCTTCGCGCCGGCGTTCGCACTGCTGCACAGCGCAGGGGTGGCGCTGGCGTTGCGCATGCTGTGGAGCAACGGGGAACGCGGCGAGGAGATCGCCATCGGGCCGCGGGCGGTGGAAGTCCGCCGCGGCGCCGAGACGGTATTCAGCGCCCATCCTTACTGGGTGAGGCTGCAGGTGGCGCCGGAAGATGGCATGGTCATGCTCTCCTCCGGCGGCCGGGACGTGGAGGTGGGAGCCTTCCTCGGCCCGGGCGAGCGCCGGCAGCTGGCGCGGTGCCTGAGGGAATTCCTGGCGGCCGCCAGCGGCCGCAACCGATGACGCAACCAGGGTCTAGGCAATGATGCAAGCGAAGGGATGGTGGAAGCGTTGGATGGCTGCGGGCACGCTGATGGCGGCACCGCTGCTGGCCTGGGCCCAGTCGGCCGATCCGCAACGGTGGCAGCTGAACATGGGGCGCGGCGTCACCGCCACCTCCCAGAACGCCTATGACGCGCACATGGTCGCGCTGTGGATCTGCGTGGCCATCGGCGTGGTGGTGTTCGGCGCGATGGCCGTGGCGGTGGTCCGCTTCCGCAAGTCCAAGGGCGCGGTCGCGGCCCAGTTCAGCCACAACACCACCGCCGAGCTGATCTGGACGGTGATCCCGGTCCTGATCCTGATCGCGATGGCCTGGCCGGCCACCGCCAAGCTGATCTCGATGTACGACACCCGCGACGCCGAGATGACCGTCAAGGTCACCGGCTACCAGTGGATGTGGAAGTACGAGTACCTGGGCGAGGGCGTGAGCTTCACCAGCCGCCTGGACCGCGAGCACGACCGCATCCGCCAGAGCGGCGAGCGCCCGGACCCGGCGCAGCACCCGCACTACCTGCTCGAGGTGGACAACCGCCTGGTGCTGCCGGTGGACACCAAGGTCCGCTTCGTGATCACCGCCGACGACGTGATCCACTCCTGGTGGGTGCCGGCGCTGGGCTGGAAGCAGGACGCCATCCCCGGCCTGATCAACGAGGCCTGGACCGAGATCAAGACCCCTGGCGTGTACCGCGGCCAGTGCGCCGAGCTGTGCGGCAAGGACCACGCGTTCATGCCGATCGTGGTCGAGGCGGTCTCCAAGGAGGAATTCGCGCGCTGGCTGGCCTCGAAGAAGCCGGCCGCGCCGGAGGCGCCCGCGGAGGAGTCCGGCGAAGCGCCGGCCGACGCCGCCGAGCCGGTCGACGAGGCCGAGGGCAGCGCCCCGGCCGCGGCGCCGCAGGCCGCCTGATCCCGCACGCAACGGCCGCCGCCGCGGCCGCCACGCAAACGCATCCCAGAGGTAGCAACGCCATGGCCCATACCGCCGCCGAGCACCACGACGACCACCACGGCCACAAGCAGGGGTTCGTCGAGCGCTGGTTCTTCTCGACCAACCACAAGGACATCGGCACGCTGTACCTGCTGTTCTCCTTCGTGATGTTCATCATCGGCGCGGCCATGAGCGTGGTCATCCGCGCCGAGCTGGCCACCCCCGGCCTGCAGGTCGTCAGCCCCGAGTTCTTCAACCAGATGACCACGGTGCACGCCCTGGTCATGATCTTCGGCGGCGTGATGCCGGCCTTCGTCGGCCTGGCCAACTGGATGGTGCCGCTGCAGATCGGCGCGCCGGACATGGCCCTGCCGCGCATGAACAACTGGTCGTTCTGGCTGCTGCCGGTGGCCTTCACCCTGCTGCTGATCTCGCTGTTCCTGCCCGGTGGCGCGCCGGCCGGCGGCTGGACCCTGTACCCGCCGCTGTCGCTCCAGGGCGGCTACAACGTGGCCTTCACCATCTTCGCCATCCACGTGGCGGGCATCAGCTCGATCATGGGCGCGATCAACATCATCGCGACCATCCTCAACATGCGCGCCCCGGGCATCGACCTGCTGAAGATGCCGATCTTCTGCTGGACCTGGCTGATCACCGCGTTCCTGCTGATCGCGGTGATGCCGGTGCTGGCCGGCGCGGTGACCATGCTGCTGACCGACAAGTTCTTCGGCACCAGCTTCTTCAACGCCGCCGGCGGCGGCGACCCGGTGATGTACCAGCACATCTTCTGGTTCTTCGGCCACCCCGAGGTCTACATCATGATCCTGCCCGCCTTCGGCGTGGTCAGCGAGATCATCCCGACCTTCAGCCGCAAGCCGCTGTTCGGCTACCAGGCCATGGTGTACGCCACCGCCGCGATCGCCTTCCTGTCGTTCATCGTGTGGGCGCACCACATGTTCACGGTGGGCATGCCGCTGGGCGGCGAGATCTACTTCATGTTCGCGACCATGCTGATCTCGGTGCCGACCGGCGTGAAGGTGTTCAACTGGGTCTCCACCATGTGGAAGGGCTCGCTCACCTTCGAGGCGCCGATGCTGTGGGCGATCGCCTTCGTGCTGCTGTTCACCATCGGCGGCTTCTCCGGCCTGATGCTGGCGATCGTGCCTGCCGACTTCCAGTACCACGACACCTACTTCGTGGTCGCGCACTTCCACTACGTGCTGGTCACCGGCGCCGTGTTCGCGCTGATCGCCGCGGTGTACTACTGGTGGCCGAAGTTCACCGGCCGCATGTACAACGAGCGCTGGGCCAAGTTCCACTTCTGGTGGTCGGTGGTGTTCGCCAACCTGCTGTTCTTCCCGCAGCACTTCCTGGGCCTGGCCGGCATGCCGCGCCGCATCCCGGACTACAACGTGGTGTTCGCCGACTGGAACCTGGTCAGCTCGATCGGCGCGTTCGGCATGTTCGCCACGCCGTTCATGATGGGCTTCATCCTGTGGCACTCGCTGCGCCACGGCGCCAGGGCCGAGGCCCGCGCCTGGGAAGGCGCGCGTGGCCTGGAGTGGACCATCCCGTCGCCGGCGCCGCACCACACCTTCACCGTGCCGCCGGTGATCAAGGACGGCGACCTGGCCCACGGCGACATCACCCACTGAGCTTCCGCCGCGGCGGAAGCAGTTCCCGCCCGGCGCGCCCGGGCGGGCCCGGAACAACGGAGGAACGATGAACCACGCCCCCGACCATCGCGATGACGCCGCACGCCGCCGTGGCGTGGTGCGCACCGTGTGGGTCGTGGGCGCGATCGCCCTGGCGATCTACGTGGGCTTCATCCTCTCGGGGGTGCTGCAGGCATGAGCGATCCGCGCGCCGACGCCGCTCCGCGCCGCCGCGGCTGGCTGAAGCTGGCCGGGGTGTCGCTGGCCGCGTTCGCGTTCGCCTTCTCGCTGGTGCCGCTGTACCGGATCGCGTGCGAGAAGGTGTTCGGCATCCGCCTGGAAGGCGGCACCGGCCAGGCCCGTGCCGCCGCGCCGGCCGCCGCCGGGCCGCGCCAGGAACGTACCGTCACCGTGCTGTTCGATGGCGGCGTGAACTCGAAGCTGCCGTGGTCCTTCGGCCCGGAGCAGCTGACCATGCAGGTGGTCCCGGGCGAACTGGCCGAGGCGACGTACTACGCGCGCAACGACAGCGACCGCCCGATCGTCGGCAGCGCCGTGCCCTCGGTGGCGCCGGCGCGGGCCTCGGGCTACTTCACCAAGACCGAGTGCTTCTGCTTCACCGCCCAGACCCTGCAGCCGGGCGAGCGGCGCGAAATGCCGGTGCGCTTCATCGTGGACCCGGACCTGCCGGCCGACGTGAAGACCATCACCCTCTCGTATACCTTCTTCAGGAACGAGGCCCTCACCGCGCAATTGGGCGCGGGCGGGGCTTCCCGCGCGCCGCTCGCGGCGCCTTGACCCGAGCAACGGAATCCACGCCATGGCCCATTCCCAGACCGACGCCAACATCTACTTCGTGCCGGCCAAGAGCAAGGCGCCGATCTTCGCTTCGGTGTCGATGTTCGTGATGATGATCGGCGTGGCCACCTGGCTCAACGAGATCGCCTGGGGCAAGTGGTCGTTCTTCCTCGGCGTGGCGCTGATGGTGGCGACCCTGTTCTACTGGTTCGGCGAGGTGATCCGCGAGTCGCAGGGCGGCCACTACAACCGCCAGGTCGACGGCTCGTTCCGGATGGGGATGATCTGGTTCATCTTCTCCGAGGTGATGTTCTTCGGCGCGTTCTTCGGCGCGCTGTTCTCCACCCGCCAGTTCGCGCTGCCGTGGCTGGGCGGCGAAGGCGACGGCGTGCTCACCAACGAGCTGCTGTGGCAGGGCTTCAGCGCGGCCTGGCCGAGCGCCGGCCCGGGCGGCGTCGGCGGCCAGTTCCAGACCATCCCGGCCTGGGGCCTGCCGCTGGTCAACACCCTGATCCTGCTGACCTCCGGCGCGACCCTGACCGTGGCCCACCACGCGCTCAAGGCCGGCAAGCGCGGCCAGCTGCTGGTCTGGCTGGGCGCCACGGTGCTGCTGGGCCTGACCTTCCTGGTGTTCCAGGGCGAGGAGTACATCCACGCCTACAAGGAGCTGAACCTGACCCTGGGCTCGGGCATCTACGGTTCGACCTTCTTCATGCTCACCGGCTTCCACGGCGCCCACGTCGCCCTGGGCACGATCATGCTGATCGTGATGTGGTTCCGCGCGCTGAAGGGCCACTTCACCCGGGACAAGCACTTCGGCTTCGAAGCCGCGGCCTGGTACTGGCACTTCGTGGACGTGGTCTGGCTGGGGCTGTTCCTCTTTGTTTACGTGCTGTGATTCGTGATTCGATAGAAGCGAAGCGCGAGCCACAAGCAACAAGGGCGCCATCAGGCGCCCTTGTTGTTTCGGATCACTGATCACCAATGACAAACCACGGGCTGGCGGCCTCAGCCGCCAACCCCATGCGGCTGTATCACGCCGGTCCAGATGCCGATGATGACCAGCAGGATCAGGCCGATGGACAGGGCGATGCGGCGGGTGAGGGCGTTGACCGTGCGCTTGCTCTCGCCGCGGTCCACCATGAGGTAGTAAAGCGCCGAGCCGAGGTTCCAGATGATGAGCAGCAGGAACGCGACGACGATCAGGGTTTTGAGCGAATCGTTCACGGGACGTGGCTCGTGGCGTGCGGGTTTGCGCCGGGCATTATCGCAGCCCGGCGCCGCGGCGGGCGTGGGGGCCGCGTGAGCCGTCGCCTGCCGTCGTGGGCGGGCTGGGGCCTGGCCTTGGCCGTGGCCGCGGCCTGCTGCGGGCTGGGCACCTGGCAGCTGCAGCGCATGCACGCCAAGCAGGCCCTGCTGGACGCGTCGGCGCAGGTGCTGGCCGAGCGCCGGCCGCAACCGCTGGCGCTGGCCGCCGATCCGGCGCGCGCGCGCGGCTACGACTGGGCGTCCGGCCGCGGCCGCTTCGCCGACCTGCCGGCGGTGCTGCTGGACAACCAGAACCGCGATTCCCGGCCCGGCGTACGCGCCTACCGCGTGTTCGAACCGGAGGACGGGCTGCCGCTGCTGGTGGATCTGGGCTGGCTGCCCCTGCCCGGCGACCGCCGCATGCCGCAGGTCCCGCCACCGGCAGCCGGCACGATCGAAGCCTCGGGCCTGCTGCTGCCGCCGCCGGCCCGCGGCCTGGCCGCGCCGGCGGTGCAGCGCCAGGCCGACGGCACCGCGCTGGTGGTGGCGCTGGAGCCGGCGGCAGTGGCCGCCGCACTGGGCCTGCCGGCGCTGGCGCCGCGGGTGCTGCGCCTGGATCCGGAACTGCCGCTGGGCTACGCGCGCGACCTGGAACTGCTGCCGAACACGCTGCCGCCGCAGCGCCACCTGGGCTACGCGGTGCAGTGGTTCGCCCTGGCCGCCGCGGCGCTGGCCATCGCCCTGGTGCTGACCCTGCGGCGGCGCCGGTGAGGCGCGTGGCCGGCGCGCGGAACAGGGCATGGCCCGGCATGCGAAAATCCCGCGCATGAGCCATTCCGTTCCCGACGCTGATCGCACTGCCCGCGGCCGCCTGGTGCTGGTTGCGCTGTTCGTGCTGTTCTTTGGCAGCGCGCTGGCCGCCGGCGCGCTGCGCTTCAGCGGCTGGATGCCGGCCGGCCTGCGCAACCACGGCCAGCTGCTGGAGCCGCCGGTGGACCTGCGCCAGGCCCGCCTGCAGCTGGCCTCCGGCGAGGCCTATCCCTGGCAGCCGCAGGCCCGCATCTGGCGCATCGTGGCCGTGCCCCCGGCCTCCGGCTGCGACGCGGCGTGCACCACGCTGGCGGCGCAGCTGGACAAGGTCTGGCGCCTGTTCGGGCACAACGCCGACCACGTGCACGTGCTGTGGCTGGGCGCCGCCCCGGCCGGCGCTGCGCAGCTGCCGGAGATGCGCGTGCTGCGCGACGACCCGGGCGTGCGCGCGTCCCTGCCCGGCGCCTCCGACCCGGCCGGCGTGCCGCTGTACGTGGTCGATCCCAACGGCTTCGTGATCCTGCGCTACGCGCCGCAATCCGATCCGGCCGGCCTGCGCGCCGATGTCGCGCGCCTGCTGAAACTGAAGTGAGGCTTCCCATCCGATGAACGCGCTCGTCCGCCCGACGCTGGCACGCCATTTCCACCGCATCGCCTGGCTGGCGGTGGCGCTGACCGCCTGCGTGGTCGTGTTCGGCGCCTTCGTGCGCCTGTCCGACGCCGGCCTCAGCTGCCCGGACTGGCCGACCTGCTACGGCCGTGCCACCTGGCCATCGGCGCCGGCCGACGCGGCCGCGCACGCGGCCAGCGGGATCCGTCCGTTCGAGACCCACAAGGCCTGGCGCGAGCAGGTACACCGCCACCTCGCCGCCAGCCTGGGCGTGGTGGTGCTGCTGCTGGCGCTGCTGGCGGTGCGCCGCCGCCGCCTCGGCGTGCCGCTGGTGATCGGCGCCTCGCTGCTGGTCGCCGCCGCGATCCCGGCGTACATGTACGGCCACATCGGCCTGGCCTTCGCCCTGGCCGGTGCCGGCGAGGCGGTACTGCTGCTGGCGGCGCTGCGCTGGTCCAACATCGACCTGGCGCGCGCGGCGGTGCTGACCCTGGCGGTGATCGTGTTCCAGGCGCTGCTGGGCAAGTGGACCGTGACCCTGCTGCTCAAGCCGATCGTGGTGATGGGCCACCTGCTGGGCGGGCTGACCACGTTCGCGCTGCTGGTATGGATGGCCTGGCGCGCCACCGGCCTGCCGATCCGCCTGGCAGACGCGCGCGTGCTGCGGCGCTGGGTGGTCGCCGGGCTGGTGGTGCTGGGCCTGCAGATCGCGCTCGGCGGCTGGACCAGCGCCAACTACGCGGCGCTCGCCTGTGGCGGCGGCGGCTGGACCGGCGCCAGCCACCATTACATGGATTTCCCGCGCTGCGTCGGCCAGTGGTGGCCGCCTGCGGACTTCCGCGAAGGCTTCGTGCTGTGGCGCGGGATCGGCGTGGACTACGAAGGCGGCGTGCTCGACGGCGCCTCGCGCATCGCCATCCAGATGGCGCACCGGATGATGGCGGTGGTCGCGGCGCTGTACCTGCTGCTGCTGGCCGGGCGGCTGTACCGGCTGCCGGGCATGCGCGGCTGGGCCGCGCTGCTGGGCCTGCTGGTGCTGGTCCAGGTCGCGCTGGGCGTGCTCAACGTCAAGCTGTCGCTGCCGCTGCCGGTGGCGGTGATGCACAACGGCGGCGCCGCGGCCTTGCTGTTCGTGCTGGTGACCTTGCTGGCGCGGTTGCGGGAGCCCGAGCAGGTCGCATGAGCACCCACGTTTCCCTCTGGCGCGAATACCTGGAGCTGACCAAGCCGCGGGTGGTCGCGCTGCTGGTGTTCACCGCCCTGGTCGGCATGTTCCTGGCGGTGCCGGGGCTGCCGCCGCTGCGCGAATCGGTGCTGGGCCTGGTCGGCATCTGGCTGGCCGCGTCCTCGGCCGCGGCGATCAACCACCTGATCGACCAGCGCATCGACAAGCTGATGGCGCGCACCGCGCACCGCCCGCTGGCCACCGGCGCGCTGCGCCCGGCGCAGGTGCTGGCGTTCGCGCTGGCGCTGGGCGTGGCGTCGATGCTGGTGCTGGTGCTTTGGGTCAACACCGTCACCGCGGTGCTGACCTTCGCCTCGCTGATCGGCTACGCGGTGGTCTACACCGGCTACCTCAAGCGCGCCACGCCGCAGAACATCGTGATCGGCGGCGTGGCCGGCGCCGCGCCGCCGCTGCTGGGCTGGGCCGCGGTCACCAACATGCAGGGCGCCTGGGACTGGCAGCACGCGCTGCTGCTGGTGCTGATCATCTTCGTCTGGACCCCGCCGCACTTCTGGGCGCTGGCGATCTTCCGCCGCGAGGACTACGCGCGCGCGCTGATCCCGATGCTGCCGGTGACCCACGGCGTGACCTACACCCGCTGGCAGATCCTGTTCTACACCGTGCTGCTGGTCGAGGTGAGCGTGCTGCCGGTGGTGTTCGGCATGAGCGGCCTGTTCTACCTGGGTGGCGCGCTGGTGCTGGGCAGCGTGTTCCTGTGGTACGCCTGGCGCCTGCTCGATCCGCCGGACGAGTTCTACGCCATGCGCGTGTTCAACTACTCGATCGTCTACCTGATGGCGCTGTTCGCCTTCCTGCTGGTGGACCACTGGCTGCCGCTGCTGCTGCCGGCCTGAGCCGGCAGCACGGCCGGGCGCGGGCGGCGGCCCGCGCCCTGGCATCGCTTACTCGGCGACCCAGGCCAGCTGGCCGTCGCTGCCGCGCTCGATGCGGCCCAGGCCCGGGAACGGGAAGTGCACCGAGTACAGGCGTTCGCCGCTGTCAGCGGCGGTGTCCAGCATCTTCGCCCGCTGCGCCGCGCCGGCGGCGGCCTCGCGATCCCACTGGATCGTCCACTGCGGGCGCTGCACCGAGACCACCGGGTGGTGCACCAGGTCGCCCACGTACAGCAGGCTTTCCCCGCCGCTGCTGATGCGGAAGGAGACGTGGCCCGGGGTGTGGCCCGGGGTCGGCAGCGCCTGCACCATGCCCGGCACCAGCTCCGCCTCCGGGGCAAAGGCGTCGACCTGCGGCGCGATCGCCGCGACCAGGCTGGCCATGGCCGCGCCTTCGCCGCTGGCCTGGGCCTGCAGGTCCTCCCACTCCGGCTGCGAGACATGGATGGTGGCGTTGGGGAAGGCCAGCGCGCCGCTGGCATCGACCAGGCCGCCGACATGGTCGCCGTGCGCATGCGAGATGAACACGTCGGTGACCTGCGCCGGCACGATGCCGGCCGCCTGCAGCGCCGCGCCCAGCTTGCCCGCGCTGTCGCCGACGAACTGGCCGGCGCCGGCATCGAACAGCATCACCCGCTGCCCGTCGCGCACCAGCAGCGGCTGCACGCTCAGGTGCAGGCGATCGGTGTCCAGGCCAGCGCCCGACAACACGCCGGCGACCTCGTCCGGAGTCAGGCCGACGCCAAACACCGAGTTGTCGTTGGGCACGGCAATGCCGCCGTCGCGCAGCGCGGCAGCCTGCAGCGATCCGACCTGGAACGGGTGGACGTGCTCGCTGGCGGGCACGCCGGCCTGGGTGGCCTCCGGCGCGGCGACCGGGGCAGGCGCGGCCCCGGCCGCTTCCTCGTTGCGGCTGCAGGCGGCAAGCGCCGCGCCCATTGCTACCACCAGCAGCGGCAGCGCCGCCTTGCGTACGTGCGACATGGGTGACTCCCGTGGATTGACCGCCGGATTCTGGCGGCGCGCCGGCGCAGCGGCAAGGCGATGGCGGCAGGCGCCGACGGAAGGCGGGAACCAGCCCCGCGCCGCCGCGGGCGGGCATGGTGGGCTCCGGCGCCCACCGGGCATGCCCGCCGCCGGCGACCCGCGGCGCGCGCATGACCGCGACGGAAGCATCCGGCTGCCGCGCCGTGTTGCCGCGCTTCACGGTCACGCGGCCCAGCGGCCGGTCCTGGGCGATACCGGCCCTCCCTTCGCCGGGCGGGGCCGCGCAACCAGGGGCGCGCGTCAGTCCCCGCCTGCCCGCGCCACAGCCTGCTGCTCGCGGCGCCGGATCCACAGGTTGATCAGCTCGACGAACACCGAGAAGGCCATCGCCGCGTAGATGTAGCCCTTGGGGATGTGCTGGCCGAAGCCGTCGGCGATCAGCACCAGGCCGATCATGATCAGGAAGCTCAGCGCCAGCACCTTGACCGTGGGGTGGCGCTCGACGAAGTCGCCGATCGGGCCGGCGAAGCCGATCATGAACACGATCGAGACCAGGATCGCGGTGGCCATCACCCAGCGCTCGTCGACCATGCCCACCGCGGTGATGATCGAGTCCAGCGAGAACACGATGTCCAGCACCATGATCTGCAGGATCACGCCGGTGAAGGACGTCGCGGCGCGGGCCAGGCCGGTTGCTTCCGCGTCCTGGCCGGCACCTTCGATCTTCTGGTGGATCTCGTGGGTGGCCTTGCCGATCAGGAACAGGCCGCCGCCGATCAGGATCAGGTCGCGCCAGGAGAAGTCCTGGCCCAGCGCGGTAAACAGCGGCTGGGTCAGGCCGATGATCCAGGCGATGGTGAACAGCAGGCCCAGGCGGGTGATCGCGGCGGCGGCCAGGCCGACGCGGCGCGCCTTGTTGCGCTGCTCCGGCGGCAGGCGTCCGGCCAGGATCGAGATGAAGATGATGTTGTCGATGCCCAGCACCAGTTCCAGCGCGGTGAGGGTGGCCAGGGCGATCCAGGTTTCGGGGTTGAGCAGGGCGTCCATGTGGGCTCGCGTGGGTCAGGCAACGGAAGACTGGCGCCGTGCGGGTGCAGGCGGCGTAGCGGATGCGGGGACGGGGATGCCGGCGCGCGCGCGGTGGGACGCGGGCGGGCGGCGCCGCACGGCGCCACGCACGGCGCGGGCCGGGGAGCGGTATGGCGTTGGATCTGGCACGGGTTGCGGGCTCCAGGGTTTCCAGGGCCGCGGTGGGGTGGCATCGCCGATGGACGCCCCTTCGCCGCGGGGCGGCGAAGGTCTTGCCCGCAGGCCGTCCGGGCCTGCCGCTGCGCCGGGGCCGGGTGGCCCGTCATGACGACGCCAGCGTTGGGGGCTACTCCCCTTCGAAGGCCCGCATCCTAGCATGACACGCCGGGGCCGGGCTTCAGGCGCGCCCGGCCAGGACCTTCAGCAGCATCCGCAGTTCGTACTTGTCGGTCTCGTCCAGGCCTTGCGCGCGCTGCTTGTCCTGCAGCTCGTCGATGCGCTGCTGCAGGGTCTGCCGCTCCAGCTGGGCGATGGCATCGTGCAGCTCCACTGCCCAGCTCTGTTCGTCGCCGGGCAGCGGCTGCGCCGCCAGCTTGCGCAGGGCCTCGCCCTGTTCGTGCCCGGCGAAGTGTTCCAGCAGCGCGCCGGTGCTGATCTCCGGGCGCTGGTGCACCACCTCCAGCAGTTCCAGCAGCAGCGGCACGCCCGCTGCGCGCAGGGTGTCGAAGCGGTACGGCCGCTCCAGCTGCAGGCCCAGCGAGGGCTGCTGCAGCAGCAGGGCGATCGCGCTGCGCACCAGGCTGCGCTTCTGCGCCGGCACCACCCGGCGCGCGGGCGCGGGCGGCGGCGCGGCGGCGACCGTGGCGGTGACCCCGGTCTGGCGCTGCAGCTCCTGGCGCATCAGGTCGGCGAAGGCGCCGTCGGGCAGCTGTGCCAGCAGCGGACGCGCTCGCTCGGCCAGGGGGGCGCGGCCGTCGAGGGTGTTGCGGTTGATGTCGCGGCCCAGTTCCTCGAAGAAGAACTGCGACAGTGGCGTGGCCTGGGCCAGGCGCGCGTCGAACCCGGCCGCGCCCTCCTTGCGCACGATGGTGTCCGGGTCCTCGCCCTCGGGCAGGAACAGGAAGAACGCCTGGCGCCCGTCCTTCATCCGCGGCAGCACCGACTCGACCGCGCGCCAGGCCGCGCGCCGGCCGGCGGCGTCGCCGTCGAAGCAGAAGTACACGTCCGGCGCGTTGCGGAACAGCAGCTCGGCGTGCTCGGCGGGGGTGGAGGTGCCCAGGGTCGCCACCGCCTGGGTGACGCCGAACTGGAACAGGGTGACCACGTCCATGTAGCCCTCGACCCCCCCCAGCCGCTCCAGCTTCTGGTTGGCCTGGCGTGCCTGCCACAGGCCGTACAGCTCGCGGCCCTTGTGGAACAGCGGGGTTTCCGGCGAGTTGAGGTATTTGGGGCTGGCGTCCTTGTCCAGCACGCGACCGCCGAAGGCGATCACCCGGCCGCGGCGGTCGTGGATCGGGAACATGATCCGGTCGCGGAACTTGTCGTACACGCTGCCGCGCTCGTTGCGCGAGAGCATGCCGGTGCGCTCCAGCAGCTTGCGCCGGCGTTCGTCCGTGCCCAGCGCGTCCAGCAGGGTGGAATAGCCGTCGGCGGCGTAGCCGATGCCGAAGCGGGCGCGGGGGTCCGTGTCCACCCCGCGGCCCTGCAGGTAGGACAGCGCGCGCGGGCTGTCGGCCAGCTGGCGCTGGAACAGCCGGGCCGCCGCCTCCAGCGCCGCGTACTGGTCGCGCAGGTCGTTGTCCTGCGGGCCGGCGCGGGTGTCCTTTGGCATCTCCATGCCGGCGCGCCGCGCCAGTTCCTCGACCGCGTCGAGGAACTCGAGGCGGTCGTAGTTCATCAGGAAGCTGATCGCGGTGCCGTGCGCGCCGCAGCCGAAGCAGTGGTAGAACTGCTTGGTCGGCGAGACGTAGAACGAGGGCGTGCGCTCGTCGTGGAACGGGCAGGGCGCGGCGTATTCGCGGCCCTTGCGCTTGAGTGGCACCCGCGCACCGACGATCTCGACGATGTCGGTGCGCGCGAGCAGGTCGTCGATGAACGCGTCGGGCAGGCGGGCCATCGCAATAGGATGCCATCCGCGCGGGTTCCTGGCCCTGTCCGCGTGGCGGAAAAAGCCCCGGCGGGGCGCGGCGGCGCGCGCGGGGCCTCAGGGCGCGGCCTGCGTGCCCCCGTCAGCGCCGGTGCGCGGGGGCACGGCGCCGATCCCGGCCCGGCGCAGCCGCTGGCGCGCGTGCGCGCGTTCGTCGATCACCGCGGTCACCAGGGCCCCGGCGAAGAACACCAGGGCCGCGTAGTACATCCACACCAGCAGCAGCACCAGCGCGCCCATCGAGCCGTAGGCGCTGCCCGGGGCGGCCTGGGCCAGGTAGAGGCCGATCAGGTACCGGCCCAGGGCGAACAGCCCGGAGGTGATCGCCCCGCCCAGCCAGGCCTGGCGCCAGTCGACCCGGCGGTCGGGCAGGTAGTGGTAGAGGAAGGCGAAGGCCAGCGCGTACAGCAGCAGGGTGGTCACGTAGCCGACCACCGGCAGCAGCGAGGGGATGCGCGCGAACACCAGCTGCAGCGCGGTGGTGGCGATCATCGACACGATCAGCAGGAAGCCCAGGGCCAGGACCACCCCCAGCGAGAACACCCGCTTGCGCAGCCAGGCACCCAGCCCGCCGAGCTTTTCGCCGCCGGTGCGGAAGATCAGGTTGAGCGCGCCCTGCAGCTGGGCGAACACCACGGTGGCGCCGACGAATAGCAGGCCGGTGCTGGCCAGGCCGGCCAGCGAGCCCACGTCCGGCTGTGAATCGGCATTGCGGATGATGGTTTCGGCCACCACCGCGGCCTGCTCGCCGGCCAGCGCGCCGATCTGGTCCACCAGCGACTGCTGCGCCGGCGGGTACAGCGAGGCGGTCAGCCACAGCAGCAGCACCAGCAGCGGCGCCAGCGACAGCAGGGTGTAGAAGGACAGCGAGGCGGCCTGGGTCATCAGGTCGGCCTCGACGAAGCGCTTCACCAGCGCCACCGGCAGGCTTTCCTGCAGGCGCTGCAGGTGCCGGCGCAGCTTGTTGGGCAAGGGACGGGTCATGCGGGCACGGTCGCGGTGGCGTGCCCAGCTTGTTGACTGGCGCGTTGCCGGTGCGTGAGCGCTCAGCCGCCGGCCTGGGCCGCCAGCGCGTGCAGGGCCTGGCCGTCGACGCGCTGCACGGTCCATTCGTCCATCGGCCGCGCGCCGAGGCGGCGGTAGAAGGCGATCGCGGGCGCGTTCCAGTCCAGCACCGACCACTCGAAGCGGCCGTAGCCGCGCTCCACCGCCAGCGCCGCCAGATGGGCCATCAGCCGGTGGCCGATGCCACGGCCGCGGAATTCCGGGCGCACGTACAGGTCCTCCAGGTACAGGCCGGGCTTGCACAGGAAGGTGGAGAAGGAAACGAAGAACAGGGCGAACCCGGCGGCCTGGCCGTCGCATTCGGCGATCACCACCTCCGCCGCCGGGCGCGCGCCGAACAGGGCCGCCTCCAGGTCGGCGGCGGTGCCCACCGCCTCGTGGGCCAGGCGCTCGTACTCGGCCAGTTCGCGGACCAGCGACAGGATCAGCGGGATATCCGCGGGGGTGGCGGGGCGCAGGGACAGGTGGCTCATGCGTCGGCGGGAATGGATACGGTGCTGGAACCGCCAACTCTAAGGCGCGCGGAATGAATCGGTACTGGCCTCCGCCCGGTGTGGCGCACGCGCAAACGGCGCCGCCTTGCCGGGGCACCGCTGGCGCGTGGCGGGGCGGCGGGTCAGGGCAATGCCAGCGCGGCGGCCAGGGCGCGGCCCAGCGCCTGGAATGCATGCTCGGCCTGCTCCAGTTCGCCGAAGCGCTCGGCGCAGGCCACCACGACGGTGGCGCCGTCGCGGCCCAGGGCGGGATCGAGCAGGCCGACATTGCACGCGCGCTGCTGCTGGGTGCCGGTCTTCTGCGCGAAGTCCGCGCCTGCCGGCAGCCCGGCCTGGATGCGGCGGCTGCCGGTGCTGATCGCGCGCATGTGCCCGAGCAGCAGCGCGGTCGAGCGCGGCGACAGCAGCTCGCCGCTGGCCAGCCGCTCCAGCAGGCGGCCGTAGGCCGGCAGGGTCGCCGAGTTCAGGCCGCGCGCGTAGTAGTCCTCGAACACCTGCTCCAGGGTGGTGTCGCCCAGCTCCGCGCGCGGTACGCCCAGCGCATCGGCCAGCGCCTGCAGCCGCGGCTCGCCGGCCTCGGCCTGGCGCAGGGCCAGCATCTGCATGCTGTCCAGCCCGGCCACCCCCGGATGCAGCGCGCCAAAGGCGTCGTAGCGTACCTGGCGGATGCTGGTGACGCGGCCGAAGCCGGAGCCGGTCCAGGCGGACAGGCGCGCGTTGAGCCGGTCCTGGCCGATCCGCCGGACCAGCATGTCGGTGGCGGTGCTGTCGCTGTCGCGCAGCGACTTGTGCAGCAGGGTGGCGATGCTGAAGCGCTCGCCCGGTTCGTGCTGGAGCATGTCGCCGGCGCCATCTACGAAGTCGCCGGCGGTCAGTTCCAGTTCCTCGTCCAGGGCCAGTTCGCCGGCATCCACCGCCTCCAGCACCGCGATCGCCACCGGCACCTTGATGGTCGAGGACAGGTACCAGGCCCGGCCTTGGCCCAGGTCCAGCTTGCCGGCCTGGGCCGGGGGCCCCAGGCGGTGCACGTACACGCCGAAATCGCCGGGCATGGCCGCGTCGATCGCCGCCACGTCCCGCTCCAGCGCGGCGATCCACGCCGGCGCTTCCGCTTCCGTTGCCGTGGGCGCGGCAGGCGGCTGGGCAGGGCGGCTGCAGGCGGCCAGCGCCAGGGCCAGCACGGCCGGCAGCGCAGGATGCAGGGGGCGGGAACTCAGGGCCATGCCGGCGGCGACACCGTGGGTCATGGCGGGGTGTCCACGAATACCCCGGCGGCGGTGATGGCTGCGGCAATCCGCTGCAGGGCGTGCACGCCGGCGGCGGTGCCGGTGCCGCGCACGCAGGCGGCAACCACCACCCGCGCCGGATCCGGACGCGCCGGCGGATCGGCCGGCTGCATGGCGATGCCCAGGTCGCAGGTGCGCCGGTACTGGGTGCCGGTCTTGTGGGCGAAGGCGATGCCCGGCGGCAGGCCGGCGCGCAGGCGGCGGTGGCCGGTTTCCACCCGCAGCATCCGTTCCAGCAGCCAGCCGGTGGCCTCCGCGCCCAGGGCCTTGCCGTCGGCCAGGGTGGCGAGCATGCGCCCGTAGTCGACCAGGGTCGCGCTATTGGCGCCGGTGGCGTAGTAGGCCTCGAACGCCGCGGCCAGGTCCGGTTGCCGCAGCTGTTCCGGCGGCACGCCCAGCAGCGCGGCGAGCTTGCGTACCCGTGCCGGGCCGGCGGGGACGCGCTTGAGTGCCAGCAGGTCCTGCGCGTCCAGCCGCGCCGCGCCGGGATGGAACTGGCCGTAGGCCAGGCGGCGCACGTCGGCCAGGGTGGTGATGCGCAGGCGCGCGTCCACCAGTTCGGCCGCGACCCGGTTCACCGCGGCCAGGCCGACGGTGCGGATCAGCACGTCGGTGGCGGTGTTGTCGCTGTGCACGATCATCTGCTCCAGCAGCCAGGACAGCGCCAGCGCCTCGCCGGGGCGGTGCCGGTTCGTGGCGCCGGCGCCGTCGACGAAGTCGTCGGCCCGCAACACCACCGGCGTGTCCAGCGCCAGCGTGCCGCGCTCGACCTCGCGCAGTACCGCGATCGCCACCGGCACCTTCACCCCGGAGGCCAGGTACCAGGGCTCGCCGGCGCGGTAGCCGTAGGACTCGTCGCGCTCCATGTGCAGCACGTAGACCCCGATCCCGGCGCCCTCGCCCAGCGCGGCCTCGATCGCGCGCAGCCTGGGCTCCAGTGCGGTGGACCAGGCCGGCACCGCGGCCTGGGTGGCGGGAGGCGCGGTCGGCGGCGCGGCGGCCGCCGGCGGCGGCAGCAGGGCGAGCAGGGCCAGCAGCAGGCAGCAGCGGCTAGCCCGCATGCGCGGCTCCGCGCTGCCGCTCCCGCCACTGGCGCAGGCGCGCGCGCAGCGCCTGCCACAGCGCGATCCACGCCGCGGTCGCGACGACCAGGCCGCCGGACAGCAGCAGCGCGTGCTCGTAGGACACGGCCTGGTAATAGCCCAGCGTCCCGCGCAGCAGCAGGAAGATCACCGAGATGTGGACGATGAAGGCCATCAGCGAGTCGCTGCCGACCACCGCCAGCGGCCGCAGTGCGCGCGCCAGGAGGTTGCCGCCGGCCACGCTGAGGCCCAGCAGGACCAGGGCGCCGCCGACGCTGAACAGCGAGAACAGCAGGCCGGGCGGATGCTTGCCTTGGTTGCGGCCGATCTCCACCAGCACCGGGCGCAGCGGTTCGCCGGCCAGGTGTGCGAAGGCCGCCAGCAGCAGCAAGCCGGCCACCACGATCCCGCCCGCCAGCAGCAGCCGGCTGCGGGCCTCCTGGTCCCAGCGCCGCAGCAGGCCGCCGAGCAGCAGTCCCAGCAGCACCAGCGGCAGGCGCGACAGCTGGCCCCAGGTGTACAGCTCGTGGTCTTCGACCAGCACCGCGCGCAGCGGCCGGCTGTCGAAGTCGACGTGGCCGGACACCCACCACCACAGCCCGCCCGCCAGCAGCGGGCTGGCCCAGCGCAGCCAGGCCGGGGTACGCGCCCACAGCGGCAGCAGCCAGGGGATCCACAGCAGGGCGATGGCGTAGAAGCCCAGGATCTCCACGAACGAGGGGAAGGACCGGTACAGCAGGGCGTCCACCACCGCGTCGCGGCCGCGGTCCCACAGCTCGACCACGGTCAGCAGCTTGTACCAGGACAGCACCAGCAGGCCGCGCCGGACCAGGTGGTTGCGCCGCCCGGGCCAGTCCGGGGCGGCGGTCTTCGGCACGAAGGCCACGGCCAGGGCGATGCCGAAGACGATGAAGAACAGCGAGGAGGAGAACTTGGTCAGGGCGTGGACCGGCACCTGGCCCCAGTCCGGGAAGTCGGCGTAGGGCATCAGCCCGTTGGTGCCGTGGGAAACGATCATCAGGCACACGGCCAGGCCGCGGGCCAGGTCGATCGAGCCGATCCGGCCACCGCGCACGGCCACGGCGGCCGGGACCGTCCCGGGCGCGGCCGTGGTCGCGAGGCTGTCAGCGGACATGCGCCCGATCCGCCGCGCAAGCGGGACGGCTGCCCGCGGCGGCGCGGATGGCAACGGGGGCGGCGGCGGGCCGGTCGGGGCGCCCGTCGCGGGCGTGGGTGGCCATGGGCGGGTTCCGGGCGCGGGGACGGCCATTGCAGCAATGCCGCCGTGAGGGCCCGATCAGGGATAGGGCTGCCCCGGTCGCGGGGGCGGCCGGGGCAGGGGCCGGTGCGGGGGCACCGGCGGGGGGGGGG